>DATGVV010000670.1:0-5114 GCA_035299885.1 Chloroflexota bacterium
TGGCTGCAGAACACGTTCCTGATTGCGGGCCTGACGTTAGCCATCACCTTGGCCGTGTGCATTCCGGGAGCCTACGCCTTAGCCCGGCTTGACTTCTTCGGCGCCGAGAAGCTAGGCGTGGGCATCTTCATGACGTACCTCGTGCCGCCTATCCTGCTGTTCCTCCCGCTGTCGCGTTTGGTGGCCGGCGGGCTGCACCTGGGAAACAACAAGCTTGCGCTGGTGCTGGTATACCCAACCTTCACCATCCCGTTCTGCATGTGGCTGCTGATGGGCTTCTTCAAACGGGTGCCACGGGAGCTCGAGGAGGCGGCGCTGGTAGATGGTTGCAACCGCTGGCAGGCAGTATGCCGAGTGGTGCTGCCGCTGACCATGGCGGGCATTCTGACGGTGGCCATCTTCGCCTTTACCCTGGCCATGCAAGACTTCCTGTACGCCTTGACGTTCACCTCGTCTTCTAGCGAGAAACCGCTGACGGTAGGCGTGCCGACAGAGCTCATCCGCGGCGATGTCTTCTTCTGGGGCGAGCTCATGACGGCCGCGTTGGTCGCTGGCATCCCAGTGGCCATCCTGTATAACTTCTTCCTCGACTACTTCATCGAAGGCATCACTGGCTCCGTGAAATAACCAAAGGAGGTCAAGTCATGGTCGACAATTCTCTGACTCGGCGGCAGATGTTGCGGCTCGGTGCGTTGGGTGTGGTCGGTGCGGTGCTGGCGGCTTGCGGCGGTACAGCGCCGGCGGCGTCACCCGCCGCCTCCAAACCGGCCGGCTCGGCGGCCCCGGCCACATCGGCCGCGGCTTCCGGCAAGCCGGCGGCTTCGCCCTCATCCTCGGCCAAACCATCGGCTGGCGCGGCAAGCCTCCAAGGGGCACAGCTGCGGGTCTTGGCCTGGAGCCATTTCGTGCCGGCTTACGACAAGTTCTTCGACCAGTTTGTGAAGGACTGGGGCGATAAGAACGGGGTAAAGGCCTCGGTTGACCACATCACCAACACCGACATCCCCGGTCGGGCAGCGGCCGAGGTGGCTGCCAAAGCGGGCCACGACCTCATCGGCTTCAACGGCGTGGGCCAGTTGCAGCGCCGCTTCAAGAGCTCACTCGTCGAGCTGGACGACGTGGTGCAGTACGCGGTCAACAAGCTGGGCAAGGTCTTCCGCTTCGGCGAAGCCTATAACCACTTCGACGATCACTGGTACGGCTTCCCTGAGTTCTACATCGCCATCGTGCCGTTGGTCCGCAACGATCTCTTCCAATCCGTGGGTGAAGACCCGGCCAAAGTCACCACCTGGGACGACTACCGCCGAGTTGGGCAGAAGCTCAAGCCAAAGGGCAATCCTGGCGGCTTCGCCATCTCGCATTGCAATGACTCACAGCACAACTGGCAGTCAATCATGTATTCCTTCGGCGCCAACTGGGTCAAGGACGATGGCAAGACCTCCAATATCGACACGCCTGAGATGCGGGAGGCGCTGCAGTGGATGACTGGCTTCTACAAGGATGCGCTGACGCCCGAGGTGTTCGCCTGGGACGACACGTCAGACAACCGCTGGCTGGCGTCCGGCCAGGGCGGCTACATCCATGACGCCATCAGCTCTTATCGGAGCATCGAGAGCTCCAACAAAGAGCTGTTTGAGAAGATCTCGATCCAGCCCATTGTGAAAGGGCCCAAGGCGGCGCTCAACCGGCCTGACACGAACAACATGATCGTCTGGAACTTCGCCCCCAAGCAGAACCAGGAAGCGGCCAAGGAGTTCCTGAAGTTCTACACCGATCAGATGCCCACCGTCCTGCTGAAGGAATCGCTCGGCTACAACATGCCCATGTTCGACAGCTTGTTCAAGAAGCCGATGACGGTCCTAGGCCCGGATCCGAAGCTGGCGGCGCTGCAGGATTACAAGGGCGACGACCTGACGACGATCGGCTTCCCTGGGCCGCCCACGACCGAGGCCATCAACTTCGAATCGAACTACGTCTTCTCGGACATGGTGGGCATCGCCGTCCGCGGCAACAGCAAGGACGCCATTGGCGACGCCATCAAGTTCGGCCAGGAGCAGTTCGCCAAGTTCTATCCGAAATGAGCTAGGCGCCTTCGATGAGGGCCGCCCTCAGGCCGCTCACGAAGTAGCGGCTGAGGGCGGCGCACAGGAGCATGATCGGCAGCGAGGCTATCAGGACAGCGGCATTGACCTGGGCCCATTCGTTCAAATCGATGGCCGTGATGCCCAGGCCGCCGGGCAGCGTTTTCACGTCGTTGCTCAAGGCCAGGGTTCCGGCGTAGAACACGTCGGAGCCCATCATGCCGATGGCGAACAGCCCGGCCGCGATGATCACCGGCCAGGCCATGGGCAGCACTATCCGGCGGAACACCACCACCCGGCTGCCGTCGAGGAGGGCGTGCTCCTCCACATCGGCGTCAAAGCCCTGGAAATAGACGTAGAACAGCCAGGTGGCGAACGGCACCGCGAAGCTGAAGTACACCAGGATTAGGCCGCCCAGAGTGTTATCCAGGTTCAGCCGGTTGAACACCTGGTACATGGGCAGGATGATGGCCGTTTGGGGAATGAAGTAGGAGAAGAACATGGCGCGGGCCAGCCAGGGACCGCCGCGTATGCGCAGGCGCGCCATGGCGTAGCCGGCCAGCAAAGCCGCGGCCAGGCCGGCGATGAGCACCGCGCCGAAAACGATGAACATGTTCAGCGTCCAGCGCGCCAGGACGGGATCGGTGACGATGTCATCCAGGACGTCGAAGTTTGGATGATAGGCCCAGAAGATGTTGCCGATGGCGATCTCATTCACCGGCCGAACGGCCTGGACCGCGGTGTAGTAGACCGGGAACAGGTGGAAGGTCATCACGGCCACAGCTGCTAGGCTGCCCAGCACGGCCGGCAACAAGCGCCTTTTGCCATGTCGAACGAAGTGGGACATCCGTCGGTTCGGCACGGATTCCTCGGAATGACAAAGGCCGCTTTCCGGCCGTGCCTCCAACCGAAAGGGCGGCAGCTCAGCGGCCTCGGCTCGGCTCCTGGCTCCCGGCTCCCGGCTCCTTTCCGCCAATCGCAAGCCAACAATCGTTAGCAGCACTGCCAGGGCAACTTGGACCAGCGCCACCGCTGCTCCCAAGCCGGTGTTGCCATTCACGAGGGTTTCGGTGTAGGCCAGGGTACCGAGCACCGGCACAACGATGCGCCCACCCGTCTCGATGTGCATCGACGTGTACTCGGTGTAGCTGACCACCATGGCTACCAGCCCCGCCAGCACCAGAAAGCGGCGGCACAGGGGCGCCACGACGAACCAGAAATACTGCCAGACGTTGCGCGTCTCCAGTTTGCCGTATTCCAGCAATTCCTCCGGGATAGCGTTGAAGCCCGCCAGGGTGAAGATGGCGATGATGGACGAGCTGCGCCAGATATTCATCAGTGCGATGCTGAACACCTGCCAGGCGCCCAGGCCGAAGATCCCTTCCAGCCAGAAACGGCCGGCCAGCACATGTTGGGTGTAGAAGCTGTGGAAGGGCGGCATGAGCATCCAGTACCAGGCCATGGCGGAGAAGCCCGCCGGAAAAGCCCAGGGCACGAATACCGCGAGGAACACGATCGAGCGGCCCCAGAAGCGCCACCATAAAAGGAGCGCGGTAAGTACGCCTACGACCAGCGCCACGGCGGCTGTCGTCAGGGTCAGGAACGCGGTGGTCCGAGTCGTCACCCAGAAGCTCGAGCTCGTCAGCAGGCGCACGTAGTTGTCCAGCCCGATGAACTGCCCGGTTGCCTGTGAGTCATGGGCATTGGTCAGGCTTAGCCAGCTGTCGAACACGATCGGGTAACCGAGCACCCCGAGGACCAACAGCAGCGCCGGGGCAATGAGCAGGTAGCCTGTCGTTCGGGGACTTAGGGGCCGTCTCCAGCCCCACGCCTGCGGTTGCTTGGCCAGCGCAAGAGGCGGGTTACTACCGACCGCCGCCATAATCGATTGTGCCTGACAAGTGACTGTGCTTGCCGCTGGAGCTTTCCAGGTCGGCCTCGAGCGTCGCGCTCCCATCGGCGCCGAACGTGGCGCCAGTTCCCTCGAACCGGTCTGCGGCTTTAGTGAACGCCTGGACCTTCTGGCCGTCGAGAAAGACGTGTAGGTCGTCTTCCTCGCCGGTATCGCCCGGCAAGTTGGCGCAGTCGCCCTTCTCGGGTTTGAAGGTGCCTTGGATCGCGCCGCTGGAGGTCAGGCTGGCTGATCGTTTGCTGCCGCAGCCAGCCAGGATCAGGAGACCCGTGCCTACCAGATACCAACAAGCAGCCCGCATAGTGGCGTCTTATGTTACTCCGAGCATCGCTGCTGCAAGCTGGCGACCCGACTTGACTTCCTAGTACAAACGGGCTGCGGGCGGATTAGCCTTTGACTGCTCCGGCGGTCAAGCCGCTGACGAAATACTCCACGAAAAAGGAGTAGATGAGCGCCACCGGCACCGAGCCCAGCAGCGCGCCCGCCATCAGCTCACCCCAGAAGAATGAGTCGCCGCGAATGAGCTCTGAGGTCACCCCCACGGGAATCGTCTTGATGGTGGCGTCCGACAGAAAGACCAGCGCGTAAATGAACTCATTCCATGACAGGGTGAACGAAAAGATGGCCACCGACAACAGGCCGGGCAGAGCCAGAGGCAGGATGATGCGGATCATCGCTTGCAGCCTGGTTGCCCCGTCAACGAGCGCCGACTCCTCCAGCTCACGCGGCACTGACTTGAAGTAGCCGATCAGCATCCAGGTGCCGAACGGAATCAGGAAGGTCGGGTAGACTAGCACCAGCGACCACAGGGTATTGGTCAGGTGGAACCCTCCGACCACGCCTAGGAGCGGCAGGAAGAGCAGCGTTTGCGGCACCAGGTAGGTGATGAAAATTGCCCAGCCGATGGCCGTTGCCCCACGGTAACGCAGCCGTGCCAGCGAATAGCCGGCAAGCGTCGAAAAGACCAGCGACAGCGTCGTCGAGCCGATGGACACGATCAGGGTGTTGGCGATCCAGCGCGGGAACAGCGTGTCCGTCAGCAGCCTCTTGTACTGGAGAATCACCGGGTTGAGGACAACCAGCGGATTGCTCTTGAGGTCGTACAGCTCTTGGTCGCCCTT
>DATGVV010000671.1:0-4499 GCA_035299885.1 Chloroflexota bacterium
CGCAAGAAGATCAGCACTGCGGCATGTTGCTTGCGGGCCGAAAAAAGTCCTAGTACACAAGGAGAGGAACATGTCGAAAGGAACAGCAACAGCGATCGCTGTGCGCACTCTGACGTCCGGTCTCGTGTTTGGCGAGTCGCCGCGCTGGCACGATGGCCGGCTGTGGTTCGCGGATTTTGGAGCCCGGGAGGTCGGCGCCGTCGATCTCGAGGGCCAGGAGGAGATCATGTACAAGCGCATAAGGGGCGCTACGCAGCTCGGTTTCCCTCGCCTCAGAAAGGACCACAGTGATGTTGGACAAGCAATTTACCGCGACTCTCCTAAAGAGCCCGAGTGAAGGCGGATGGACGTATCTGATCTGGCCGGAATCGGTCGAGTTCTTCGGGACTCGAGGTCTGGTGAAGATCCGAGGCACGATTGATGGCCATCCGTTTCGGAGCTCGTTTATGGCCCTGGGCGATGGCACGCACAAGTTGGCCGTGAAGACCGACGTCCGAAAGGCGATCGGGAAAGAAGCCGGTGACAGCGTAACCGTCCGCTTGGAGGAGCGGATGTGAGCCCGCCCATCCTATCTGCGATGGCGGATGTTAATCGGCAATCAAGCTAAAAGGGAGACGTGAGTTGGCCGCGTGTGTTCGCTATATCGTTGACGATGTCAACGCCTCGATTGACTTCTACACCCAGCATCTTGGCTTCAGGCTGGAGATGCATCCCGCTCCGCCGTTCGCAGAAATCTCGCTCGGGGACATGCACCTCTACCTGACTCAACCCCAGGCCGGCCCCGGAGGTGGCGCCGGCATGCCCTCTGGCGAGCAGCAAACACCTGGCGGCTGGAACCGTATCCACCTCATTGTTGAGGACTTGGACGCCGACATCGCCCGGCTCACGGCGGCTGGCTGCCGCTTTCGGAACGAAGTTATTCAGGGTGTTGGCGGGAAGCAGATCTTGCTCGAGGATCCATCTGGCAACCTCATCGAGCTGTTCCAGCCGAACACGGCCGAATACCGGGCGCCCAGGTCGGCGGAAGCGCAAGCCCACTGACGGCATGGCCGCAGCCCCCTCAATGAAGTCGGGCTACATTGCACCCCAAAGCAAGCACGTCACGCTTGGCTTCTTCTTTGGCAGCCAACTGGCCGATCCGCATGGCCTGCTGCTGGGCACAGGAGCCCGCATACGTCACATGACGGTTCCGACCAGTTCTGTTTTCCGGTGATTGCCACACGTGCCTCGTGTTTCCTGGACGAACTTTTATGCGCCGGCTTTGCTTGAAAGCCGTTCGAAGACGAGCCGCACCGCCATTGAGCCCTCTCCGACGGCGACCGCCACGCGCTTCACCGAGCCGCTGCGGGCATCGCCAATGCAGAAGACCCCAGGGCGGCTTGTCTCCAACGGCAGGGGTTGTGGGAACATCGTGTCGCGCTCGGAGATCGGGACGTCCGATCCGGTCAGCACGAACCCGCCGGCATCGACGGCCAGCTGACCGTTGAGCCACTCGGTGCATGGCGTGACGCCAATAAACACAAACAGCCCGCGCACTGGCACCATCGCGATCTCTCGGCGCGCATCGAGCAACTCTATGGCTTCCAGCCGATCGCTGCCCAGCAGGCCGATCACCTCAGTCTGCGGCCTCACGATGATGCGGTCGTCGCGTTCGATCTCGTCGATGAGGTAGCGAGACATCGAGTGGTGGAGATCGGCACTGCGGATGATGATGTGTACCCTCGTGCAATTCCGTGCCAGGAATAGGGCGGCCTGGCCCGCCGAATTGCCGCCCCCCACGACAGCCACCGTGCCGCCCTCACAGGCATGCCGCTCGACCACCGTCGCGGCATAGTAGACACCCATGCCCTCAAAGTCGGTGAGTCGGGCCACCGGCAATCGGTTGTACTGCGCGCCGGTGGCCACGATAAGGGACTTGGCCGCAATCGTCTGGTCATCGTCAAACGTGACTCGGTGCAAGCCATCCGCGGATGCCAGGGAGACGGCCTTGGCAGCGAGCACGAACTGGACGCCGAACTTTCGGGCCTGTATCGTGGCTCGTGCCGCCAGCTCCTCTCCGGAAAGTCCAGCCGGAAAGCCCAGGTAATTCTCGATCCGTGAAGAAGTTCCTGCCTGTCCACCCAGCCCCGTGCTCTCGACCAGTGTTGTCTCTAAGCCTTCCGAGGCGCCATAAACGGCGGCAGCTAATCCACCAGGGCCGCCGCCGACGATGAGCAGATCGCACACACCTGTTGGTTGGCCGTCGTTCAGACCGGAGTAGCCAAGCGCATCCTGCAGCTGTCGAGCCGATGGGTTGCGGAGGAACGGTCCCCCCGGCAGGACCACGATGGGCAAATCGGAAATGGGGACATTGAGCTCGCGGAGCAAGGTTTCAGCCTCCGGCGAAGTCTCCAGATCGAGCCACCGCGCTGCCACCCGGTTACGAGCGAGGAGCTCGAGTAACCGCCGGGTGTCGGCGTGGAAACGCGAGCCCACCAGGGTGAGCCCGATGCCGAGGTTGAGGAGGAATGCTCGACGCAGCAGGAAGGCACGCAGCAGGAGCTCGCTGAGGTCCGGTTCGTCGGCCATGAGGTCGCGTGCCCTGGCAGCTGAAATCCGCAGCACCCGTCCGGGAGTGGTCATCACCGCTGTGGTGCTCGCCCGTTTGCCGGCGAGCTGGTCCAATCCACCCAGAAACTCCCTGGGGCCAAACGTGGCAATCACCTCGGCAGGTTCGGGGCCTGCGATTACGACTTCGGCGGTGCCGTCGAGCAAGACAAACAGGTCGTACGCCTGGTCTCCAGCGGCGTACATGACTGCGCCTTCCTCCAGGTCAGATTCGCTGCCGTAGCGCCGCATCACCTCAAGCTGCACCTCGTCCAGGCGAGGCGACACGCCAGGCATTGACTCAGGGGGGAATGGCGGTCTCGGTGCGGACTCGTCCATGCGACTGCCCTCAATCATCCACGAACCACACCTTCGGCCTGTCAGGCGATGCAGGGGTAGGGGCAGGGTGTCGCCGGTTTGGGTGTGAGACGGGCACCGACCCGGCTTGTCGTGCGAGGCCGGCGAAGGCGATCGCCGCGAGTGCCACGACGGCGATCAGCCGACACACCAGGCGGCGAAGCCAGCCAGCTCGTTAGCTGAAGTCCCTGTCCGCCGCAAACGATGCGCTGCTGCTGGCGGTTGAGACCCTTCAGCCGGCGGTGGCCCGCTAATGGCGTTGGCCACCACTTGGTAAGGACCAGGCAATGGCAATGACCACCGCCGCCCAGGCAGAACCGCTGCAGCGCGGGCGGGGGCCAGCGCAGATGATTGGCACGGCTACGAATGGGTAGCGTTTCACCATCGGCCTCGGCTGCTTCCTGTTGGCCCTGTCGATGATTGCCTTCCCGCTGGGCAACCGCCGGGCCGGTCAGGCCAAACTGGTATCGACGATGGCCAGCTCCTGCTTTCCAGGTACGACCGTCACCGAACGGTAGCCCAGTTTGCGCACGAGCTCCTCCGCGGGGAGCTTGTATGCGCCCGGCTCGCCGACGCCCGGCATGTGCTGGGGGAACGCGGTCGAGTTCGCGGTGTAGATACGAATGTTGCCCTCGACCTGGGTGGCCACCTGGTGTATGTGGCCGTTCAGTACCGTGACCGAGCTGAATGGCTTGAGCAGCGCCAGGGCTTGCTCACCGTCCTTGGTCGCCCAGCCCCATTGCGGGTACAGCGCCCACAACGGTACGTGGGCTAACACCACCACCGACGTATCTTTGTTCACCCGGGCGAGATCCTTCTTCAGCCAATCGAGCTGCTCCTGGCCCAGAACGCCGAAGGTGGTCTCGTCGCCGATGTTCCACAGCCCCGCGAAATGCACGCCATGAGTATCGAAGCTGAACCAGTCAGTCGTTTGGCCGTTCTGGCGGAAGCGCTGCCGGAAGCCTTGGCCGTTGTCGTCGATCACGTCGTGTTCTCCGGCGACGAAGAATTTCCCGTCGGTCTTGATGCCGCTCAGGATGTGGTAGGCCGTGTCGAACTCCGAAGGCTTCGACAGGTGGGCCACGTCACCGGTGTGGAGCATCATGGCAGGACGTTGGGGAAGCGCATTGATCTTGTCCACGAGCTGTTGCAGCGTGCCGGCCACATCTTGATTCACGCCTGGCGCGCTGAAGCCCATGTGGTTGTCGCTGACTTGCACGAAGCTGAACCCCTCTACCTTCGGCGCCGGGCTGCTGCCGACGGTGCACGCCGAGAGCAAGTCCCCGGAACCGACCGTCCAGACCAGGCCCGTGCCGGCCCAAGCCATGCATTTGAGGAAACCGCGGCGGTCGACGGCGTCAATCATTTGTCCGTCACCACCACGGTGCCGACCATGTGCGGATGAATCTGGCAGAAGTAGTCGAAGCTGCCGGTCTTGGCGAACGCATAGGCGAACGTTTGGTCGTTGTTAATGGCGTCCGAGTTGAACGACTTGTCGCGCGCCGTGACGGTGTGCTGCTCGACGTCCTTATTGGTCCACGTGACGGTCGTGCCCA
>DATGVV010000672.1:0-1935 GCA_035299885.1 Chloroflexota bacterium
AGCTAGACAGGTAAACCTGAAAGCTGAAGCGTTGGCTGTGTAACGGGCGCGCTTCGGCTCAGCCGCGCAGGCTGTGCCGCGATTGAGGGGACTGCGTCCCCTCGCCTGTCAACCCCGCCTATGGCGGGGTCCTCCGCTGCGCTGCGGCCGCTGCGCGGTGACTGGCTCACCCCTGCTGCCCTGACGGGAGTTGCGGATGATTGGCAAGCAATCATCCTTCTTTCAACCGAGTCGTACGCGATCGACATGGGCGTAGGCAGGGAAGCCTCCTGAGACGAGAATGGGAATGATCAGGTCTCACGCCATCTCAGGTGGAGCATCCCATGGAGCGATTGTTAGAGCTACTCGGCCCGGCTGTCCAGTTCGCGTACACGTGCTGGGATCGCATCGTCCTACACGGTTACCTCGAGCGGCTGCAGCGTCCAGAGAACCTGATTTACTTCTTCCACGACGTGGTCGGCATCGCGTGCATCGAACCGGCCGTTCTCCAACAGCGCACCAACGCCTACAAGGCCTGGGTACGCCGCGTCACCGACGAGTGGGACATCCCTGTTCTGCAAGCGCCGCCAGCACCGCCCAGAGGAGAGCGCAAGGAGCACTTCGTCGTCCCCTTCTACCGCCGCTTGAAAGGTGGCGAGGGCATCGCCTGCGTGCTGACCAGCATGGAGCAGGGGCGCACCTTTGTCTCCTACACGCCACGCTTCAGACCGCCCAGTGGCGACGCCAACTACCGCTTCATCAAAGCGTGTCGGAAGCAGTTCCTCCATTACTACTGGTACGCGCTCGACCCGGTTATGGGACCGATGAGCGTGCGGGTGGCCACGTACTTCCCCTTCAACGTGACCTGCTACTTCAATGGCCACTCGTTTGTCGCCCAGGAGCTAACTCGCGCCGGGATCCGCTTCCGCAAAGTGGACAATGCCTTCCTGGCGGTCGAGGATGTGGCGGCGCTGCAGGCGGCATCCGATCGCCTGAGCCCGGCGATCTTGCAACGACGCTGTGCGTACTGGGTGCGTCGGCTGGTCCCCACCTTCAGCTCGGCTGAACGTGAGGCGCTGCAGCCGGGCTACCGCTACAGCATGGCCCAGATGGAGCTAGCGACTGACATCGTGTTCAAACGCTCCGCGCCACTCAAGGCCCTCTTCCAGCGTGCCTGCGAGCTGGGCGTGCTGGTGGGCGGCGCCGAGCGCACCACCCAGCTGTTTGGACGGCGCATCGACCGACGCTACCAGGGCAAGCTCCAGACCGTGCTGGATCAGCGCGAGGCTGGTCACCCGGTGCTGCGCTGGTACTACCAGACGTCATTTGCCAAGAACTACACCCGCGGCGATCGACGCGGTGATTGCATCCTACGCGCCGAAACCTGCTCCAACGATACCCACCACTTTGGCGTTGGGCGGCGATTGGACAACCTGCCGCTGCTGCGCGAGAAACTCGCGGCGACCAATGAGCGCACTCTGGCGCTGCAGGCGGAGCTGCTGGCCAGTACCGTCGACACCGGCCAGCTGGCGAGCCTGGCCAAACCGACCATGGTCGGCCAGCGACGCGTCCCTGGTGTGAAGCTCCACGACGACCGGGTGATCCGCTTGCTGGAAACGTTGCTACATCCGGGCGCGTTTGCGACTGATTGGACCACCCGCGAGTTACACGCTCGCGTCCTGGCCCGTCATCGGCTCGCCGACCATGACTACCGCCTTAGCCAGCTTCGCTACGATCTCAGCAAGCTGCGCGCCAAAGGTCTGGTGCAACGCCTCGGCCGCACGCGCCGCTATCGTCTTACCCCCTCAGGCGCCAAGATTGGAGTGCTGCTCGTCAAGCTACGCGCAGGTTTACTCGGCCCGCTTGTGACACTCGCCACCCAATCCAGCGCGCACCGGTCAGCACCTCACCACACCTCCATCGACGCTGCGTTTCAGGAAGTTGCCACCGCTCTGG
>DATGVV010000673.1:0-11225 GCA_035299885.1 Chloroflexota bacterium
CGCAGAGTGGCGCGGTGGCTATTGCCGGCTGACATGGTTCCCTCACCCCAGCCCTCTCCCGCCGCGGCGGGAGAGGGAGTCTTGACCATCGCCTTGGATATCGGCGGCACGTTTACTGACCTGGTCGCCTTCGACCAGGCCTCGGGCACGATCCATCACGCCAAGAGCTCCACCACGCCCTATGACCTGGCCGTAGGTATTCGCGAGACGCTGGCCAAAAGCGGCCTGCCGTTCGCGCAGGCGCACAGCTTCGTCCATGGCTCGACCATCGCCATCAACACCGCCATCGAGCGCACCGGGGCGAAGACCGCGCTGTTCGTCACCCAGGGCATGCGCGACGTCTACAAGATTGGCCGCGGCAACCGGCCTGAGTCGTACAACCTGTTCTTCAAGCGGCCGGTGCCCTATGTGCCTCGGCACCTGACGTTCGAGATCGCCGAGCGGCTCAACGCGGCCGGTGAGGTGGTAGCGGTCTTCGACGAGACTCAGGCGCGCGAAACGGCGGCCCAGATGGACGGCTGCGAGGCGGCGGCAGTGTGCTTCCTGCACTCCTGGGCCAACCCGGCGCACGAGCAGCGCATGGGCGAGTTGCTGCCGCCCGACAAGTACATCTCGCTGTCGTACGAGATCCTGCGCGAGTACCGCGAATACGAGCGAACGTCGACGACGGTGCTGAACGCCTACGTCGGGCCGCGCGTCAGCCGCTACCTGGAGCAGTTGGAGGAGCTGCTTAGCTCGATGGGCTTCAAGGGCCAGCTGCTGATCATGCAGTCCAACGGCGGCATCATGTCGCCTGAAACGGCGAAGAAGATCCCGGTCTACATGATGGAATCGGGACCAGTGGGCGGCATCATCGCCGCCGCTGAGGTGGCGCGGGACATCGGCGTCCGCGACGTCATCGCCTTCGACATGGGCGGCACGACGGCCAAGGTGAGCCTGGTCCAGAACAACGAGCCCGACATCGCGCAGGGCTACTTCATCGGCGGCGCGGCCAGCGGCCATCCGGTGATGCTGCCGGTGGTGGACATCGTCGAGGTAGGCGCCGGCGGCGGCAGCATCGCCTGGATCGACGAGGTCGGCGCGCTGAAGGTTGGCCCGCGCAGTGCGGGCGGCCACCCCGGCCCCATCTGCTACGGCCAGGGCGGGACCGAGCCCACGGTCACCGATGCGAACGTCGTGTTGGGGCGCATCAGCTCGAGCCGCTTCCTCGGGGGCGAGATGCCGCTGGACGTGTCTGCGGCGCGGCAGGGCATCGCCTCACGCATCGCCGAGCCGCTGGGCATGAACGTCGAAGAAGCCGCGCTGGGCATCATCCAGATTGCCGTGGCCGAGATGTCGCTCGCCGTGCGCGCCGTGTCGGTCGAGCGCGGCTACGATCCGCGCGATTTCGCGCTGGTGGCTTTCGGCGGCGCCGGGCCCGCGCACGCCACGATGATTGCCCGCGAGCTGCACATCCCGCGCGTGGTGGTGCCGCGCGTGCCGGGCCATTTCTCGGCGCTGGGTATGCTCCTGGCCAACCTGCGCCACGACTACGTCCGGACCTACTACCGCCCGCTGCTGGAGGCGGACTTCGACGAGATCGAGCGCATTTTCGGCTCGATGATCGAAGAAGGCCGGGCGCTGCTGGCCACAGAGGGCGTGGCCGGCGTGGCCATGACCTTCAAGCGCTTCCTGGACGTGCGCTACGTGGGTCAGGAGTTCTCCATTCCAACGTCAGTTGATGCCCTCGAGGCATCCACCATCCGTGCCAGCTTCGACGAGATCCATGATCGCCGCTACGGCCACGCCGCCGAGCACGAGCCGGTGGAAGTGGTGAACGTGCGGCTAACCGCCCTCGGCCGCCGCGAGCGCCTTCACTTCCCCTCTCTCGCCGCGGCGGGAAAGGGCGAGGGTGAGGGAATCCGGCGTCAGCAAGGGCAGCCTGTCGATCATTGCAAGATCCTGCTGGAGGATCGCCGGCTCGTCAGCTGCCCGATTTACGACCGCGAGCTGCTGACCTCAGGCCAGGAAGTGGACGGCCCCGCCGTGATCTGGGAATATGCTTCCACCACCCTGCTCTTCGCCGGCGACCGCCTGCACACGGCCGGTACGGGCGAGATGATCATCGAAATAGGGAGCGCTTGATGGCCGTTGTCCCTCACCCCAACCCTCTCCCAGAGGGAGAGGGAACGAAGATCGACCCGGTCACGTTGGAGGTGCTGCGGAACGGGCTGCCGGCCATCGCCAACGAGATGTCGGTCGACCTGCAGCGGACCTCCTACAACATGATGATCTACGAGGTCCAGGACTACTGCTGCGCGCTGCTGGACGTGGAGGGCCGGTTGGTCTGCCAGAACATTGGCGGCGTGTCGCACTTCGTGTCGGACCTGGGAGTCGTGATCAAGGATGCGGTGGCCCAGCACGGCCGCGATGGCTTCGCGCCGGGCGACGTGCTCATCACCAACCACCAGCGCGTGGCCGGCCAGCACCTCAACAACATCTGCGTCCACACGCCCTTCTTCTTCGAGGGCGAGCTGCTGGGCTTCTGCATCGTGCGCGCCCACTGGGTGGACGTGGGCGGCATGAGCACCGGTTTCGGCGCCATGGGCCTGGTGAACGACCCCTGGATGGAAGGCCTGCAGCTCGACCAGATCAAGCTGTACGAGGCCGGCGTGCCCGATCGCAAGGTCCTCAAGCTCATCAGCGACAACATCCGCTTCCCGGAGTCCTCGATGGGCGATCTGCGCTCTCAGATGGCCGCCTGCAAGCTTGCAGAGCGGCGCCTGGAAGAGCTGTTCGCCCGCTACGGCCGCGACACCGTGCTGTACGGCATCGAGCGCATCTTCGATGAGACCGAGGCCAAGTGCCGCGCCATTGTGCAGCAAATTCCCGATGGTGAATACGAGGCAAGCGCGACCTTTGACCATGACTTCAACGATCGCGACAAGCCCGTTCCGCTGCACGTGCGCGTGCTGGTCAAGGGCAGCGACATGATGGTGGACTTCACCAGGTGTTCGCCGCAGGTGCGGGGGGCCATCAATTCCCGCACGCTGGCCGGCGCCTACATAGCCTACAAGGGCATCACCGGCCCACTGCAGCCGGTGAACGAAGGCTCATTTCGGGCGCTGCAGGTCGAGATCCAAGAGGGCAACATCATGATGGCCCGCTACCCGGCGCCAATGGCCGGCTGGAGCCTCATCCTGCCGACGGTGGTCGACATGATCCTCAAGGCTCTGGCGCCCGCGCTGCCGGACAAGATGCCGGCGGCGCATCTGGGCACGCTGGGCGGCGCGCTGGCCTTCTTCGGCTTCGACGAGGTCAAGCGCAGGAATTTCGTGCTCCAGACCATCGAGGGCGGGGGCTGGGGCGGCCGGCCCTGGGAGGACGGCGAGGACGCTTCGGTGTCCGTCTGCCAGGGCGACGTCCGGAACGCGCCGGTGGAGGCCATCGAGCTCAAGACGCCGGTGCTCATCGAGCGCCGCGCGCTGCGGACCGACTCAGGCGGCGCCGGCAAGTACCGCGGCGGGCTGGGCATGGAGACTCAAGCGCGCAACCTCGTCGAAGGCCGCTGGAACCTCAGCAACGCCGGGCGCACCATCGAGCCACCCTGGGGCCTGTGGGGCGGCAAGCCCGGCGCCCGCGCCGAGAACCTGCTGCGCCGTCCGGATGAGTCCGATTTCCAGCCGGCGACCGTCTACCGCCAGTTCGTGCCGCCCAACACCCGCGTCATGGTCCGCACCGCCGCCGGCGGCGGCTGGGGCAACCCCCTCGAGCGCGACCCAGCCGCCGTCCTCCACGACGTCATCGAAGGCTATGTCTCGGTCGAAAATGCTCGCGACGACTACGGAGTAATGATCGTGGATGGGCAACTTGACCTTGAGACAACTAAATCCCTCCGCAATTCCCTCTCCCGCCGCGGCGGGAGAGGGTGAGGGTGAGGGAAGTTGAGGCGTGAAGCCACGAGACGTGCCGGTCGTAAGCAGACGGCGCGAACTGAGGCGTTCTCTGACGGATGCCGAACGTCTCCTGTGGCGACATCTCGCGATCGGCAGGCGAGCGGCGCAAAGGTTCGGCGACAGGAAACGGTGGGCCCGTTCATCCTCGACTTTTATTGGCGAGAAGCCAGGGTCGCCATCGAAATTGATGGCGACCAGCATGCAGCTCCAGACGCCATAGCTTACGATTCGCGCCGCACTGCATATCTGAACGATCGTGGGATTACTGTCCTGCGCTTCTCAAATATGGACGTGCTTACCCATAGGGATGAGGTGCTTCAGAGGATTTGGGGCTCCCTCACCCTAGCCCTCTCCCGCCGCGGCGGGAGAGGGGATTCCTCTGAAGGAGCTGTCAATGGCTGACGTGAAAGCGGATTTGGCGCAGCGGCTGGAGCGGGTGCAGGGGGCTATGCGCGAGCAGGGCGTGGGGTCGCTGGTGGTGTATTCGAGCGGGCAGCACAACATGCTGAGAATGGACCAGCTCTTCTACTTGACGGACTTCCGCTGTATTGGGCCTTCGGTCCTGCTGGTGCCGAGCAGCGGGCCGACCAGGCTGCTGGTGACGCCCGTTTGGGAGCTCGACCGGGCGCGCGAGGCGGCTGGTGTGAGCGAGGCCAAGGGCGTGCGCGCTGAGGACCTGGCCGAGGCCATCCGGCAAGAGGCACACGAGCTGCCCGGCCCGGTGGCGCTATCGGGGCGGGACGTAATCTCGATGGGCCTTGCCCAGGAGCTTGGGATTGCCGGCTATGCGGACGGTGAGTCCTACGCGGACGGCGAATTGCTGATCCCCAGCCTGGCGGGCACGCGGACCCCGGTAGAGCTGGAGCGCGTCACGAAGTCGGCGCACATCGCCGACGCTGGCTTCCAGACGCTGTGCGACGCGGCACGGGTGGGCATGCGCGAGTACGAGCTGCACGCCGAGGTCGAAGCGGCCATGCAGGCGGCGGGCTCCGAGGACAACTTCGGGCTGATGGGCGCCGGCGCCCACAACGTGGCCATCCGGCCAGCGACCGAACGCCGGCTGGAGCCCGGCGACCTGATCATCGGCGAGATTACACCCTGTTACCAGGGCCACTTCGCTCAACTGTGCCGCACCTTCATCCTCGGCGAGCCAAGCGATCTGCAGAGGCAGAAGTTCGACATGCTGCTCGAGGCCCAGGATAAGGGCTTCGAGGCTGCCAAGCCCGGGCTGCCGAGCTCCGGAATCGCCAAAGCGGTCAACGGCGTGATCAGCGCCGCGGGCTACGCCGAGTACTGCCGGCAGCCCTATATGCGGACACGTGGCCACGGTCTGGGCTTCGGCGGGGTCGTGCCCTACGACGTCACCGAAGACTCGAGCCCGGTGCTCCAGGAGAACATGACCTTCGTCATTCATCCCAACCAGTACATTCCCGAGACCGGCTACATGATGCTCGGCGATACTGTAGTCATCGAGGCCAACGGGCCGCGCTGCCTGACGGAAACGCCGCGCCGGCTGTTCTGGAAGAGCTAGCGTGCAGACGCAGCATCCGGTGATCAAGCGCGGCGGCCTGTACTGGGATCGCGACGCGCTGCCTCCGGCCATCTTCTCGAATAGGCTGAAAACCATCCAGCGGACGATTGCCGAGGCCGGGGACGATGCCTGGTTGATGTATGGCGACGCGCAGCGCTACGGGCCGGTGGCCTATGTGGGCCACTTCCTGCCGCGGACGCGTTCGGTGCTGGTGCTCGTGCCACGCTCCGGGCAGCCGGTGATGCTGGCCAGCGTGGGTCCGCGCGACGTACCCGCGGCGAAGACGCTCACCGCCATCGAGGATGTGCGGCCCTTCACCCAGCTCCCGCGCGAGGCGATTCGGCTGCTGATGGAGCAGCGGCTGGGCCAGGCCAAGGTCGGCCTGGTAGGCGCACGCGGCCAGCTCTCCGCGGCCGAGTGGCAGGCCATCAGCTCTGAGCTGCCGGAGATCGACTGGCGGCAGCGAGACGACGTGTTCAACCGGCTACGCGCGGCGAAGGAGCCGGCGGAGCAGGCGATGATACGCAAGGCCCACGAGGTGGTCCAGACGGGGCTCGACGTTGCGGGCACAACCCTCAAGCCCGGCGCCACGCTTAGGGAAGCACTCGCGGCCGCTGACAAGGCTATGCGACAAGCCGGCGCCGAGGATGTACGGCTGCTTGTCGGCGTAGGCGGCGGCAGCCTGCGCCCCCCGAGCGACGCGACGATTTCGCCCAGCCAGAGCCTCAGCCTGCTGGCCGCGGCGGAGGTCCAGCGCTACTGGGCCGAAGCGGCGCGGACGTATGGGGCATCGGCAGCGCTGGCGGATCAAGCCGTGGACGCGATGGTTGCCACGGCCAAGCCAGGGGCCAATGCCGGGGCGGTGGCCGACGCGGCTCGCGCGGTCCTGTCTTCGGCCACCGGCTGGACGGACACGACCGCGGACGCCTACGGGCTGGGCCATGGCATCGGACTGGATGCAGACGAGCCGCCGGTTATTCGGGCGAGCTCCAGCGAGACACTCGTGGCGGGCGCCGCGCTGGCGCTGCACGTGGTGCTGCCTGGCTCCATTGCCGGGCGAACGGTCATTGTTGGAGGAAATGCATGAGGTTTCCTCACCCTAGCCTTCTCCCGGTCCTACGCGGACGCAGTGGAAACGAGAAGGTCCTACGCTTCGCTCAGGATGACACAGGGGCTCTGATCAGCTCCTCGTAGTTCGGCTTGGGCATGCCTGGCTGCCAGGTGGGGTCGCGGACTTCGAGCAGGTTGCCCGACGGGTCCAGGAAATACATCTCGCGGCCGGTGAAGAAGCCCTTCTCGCGGTAGACAATCTCGTCCACCTCGATGCCGTGGTCGCGGAACAGCTTGGCGGCCTTCTCCCACTCTTGCGACGAGACAGTGAAGGCGTGGTGCGTCCGGCCCTCCTGCTCGGGCGTGCGCTGGACCTTGTCCTTGCGCTCACAGAGCAGGATGTCGTGCCCGCCCACGTGGAAGCAGCACATGGTGGAGTTACCAAGCCGGCCGCGGTACTCCAGCCCGAGGATGTCGCGATAGAACCGCTCGCTCTCCTCCAAATTGTTAACGGGAATGGACCAGTGCGTAACACCGTCGATCTTGAGCATGTTCGTTCCTCCTAGCGCGTATACATCCTACTCGTCTTTGCAGGGCATGTTCGAATAGCCCGAGCGGAAGTCGTGGATTGTACCGGCCGCGGGGTCATAGCGATGGCGCCACATGCAGCCGATGTCGCCGCCCAGCAGGTGGATGGAGATTGAAGGCTCGTCCGAAGTGGTGGACACCGAGTGGATGTCGCCTTCGGGAGGGATCAGATCGTAGATGCCGCCCCGCTCAAGGAGCCGCTCCTCGGCCAATTCCACAGCCGAGCTGTTGGGGCGGCGGCGATAGAGGCGCTCGTTCTGGCGGCCGCGGTACAGCCCGACCAGGCCCCAGGTCAGGTGATCGTGCACCGGCGTCTCCTTGCCCGGGTCGACCACGAGCGAAAACAGGCCGATGTCGCCTTCGCCCGCGCGGTATATGAGCCATGTGCCGATGCCCTCGCCCATGCCCGAGTGATCGTCGCGCCGGGCGAACTCGGGCGGCAGCCAGTCATCCTGCATGAGCAGCTCATAGAAGACTGGCCGCGCCTCCTCCAGGCGCTGCTCGATGCTGACCGGTTCGCGAAACATGCGCTTTGCCTCGCTGACGAAGCGCTCCACGCGCGGATCGTGCATCAACCATTCATCGGACATTCGGACCTACCCGTGCGGCGGCGGAATCTTGAAAGCCAGCCAGCCGGCGGCGATGATGGCGGCAAAGCCGACCACAAACACCAGAAAGCCGATGAGGCGCCGCATAACCCCATCGTACAGCCTGCCAATAGCACTGTCGGGCTAGAAACTAGCGCTCTGGGGGGTTACCGACCGATAGTTACCTCAGAGGAACATGATGAAGAAGCTGCCCAAGCTGCCCATCGGCGCTGTTGAGGTCGTCCTGGAGTGCCAGGAGATTCTGGCCGGGAAACGGCAGGCGCTTACTCCGGTGTCGGAGTACACGGCCCAGCGCCGCCATTACTGGCAGACACAGGTCAACCGAGCGCCTCGCCGCTCCCGCGCCGCCTTGCCGCGCCGCCGAGCCGCCTAAGCTCTAGGCTCGCCGCTATTCGCCGGTGAAGACCGGCTTGCGCTTCTCGCGGAACGAGGCAATGCCCTCCTGGTAGTCCCGCCCGGCCAGCCCGCGCACGTAGCTCTCGATCTGCTGCGCCACGACATGCCCATCCGGTCCGGGCAAACAGGCGTTGACCGAGCGTTTGGCGGCCTCGATGGTGATGGGCGCGTTGTGGATGAATGACTCCACGAAATCGCGCGTGAATGTCTCCAGCTCGGCGGCCGGCACGACGTGGTTCAGCCAGCCGACGCGCAGCGCCTCCTGAGCGTCCATCAGGCGGCCGGTGAACAACAGCTCCTTGGCTTTGCCGGCGCCCATCAGCGACACCAGCTCGCGCACCTCCTCGAAGCCGAGGATCAGGCCCAGCTTGGCGGGCGTGATGCCAATGCGGGCGTCGTCGGCGCCGATCCGAATGTCGCAGGCATTGGCCAGCTCGCAACCGCCGCCTACGCAGTAGCCGCGAATCTCGGCGATGATCGGCTGCGGCGCCTCATGAATGGACTCTAATGTCCCCTCCAGGATGCGGCTGTAGCGCTGCGACTGCACGATGTTGCTGCGGGTTGTCTCGAATTCCTTCACGTCCGCACCCGCGGCAAAAGCCTTGTCCCCGGCGCCCTTCACGACGATCGCCCGCACATCCGCCGTCATCGAGGCCTGCTCGACCGCCTCACGCAGCGCCTGCCACATGGACAGGTTGAACGCGTTGCGCACGTCCGGGCGGTTCAGCGTGATGGTGGCAATGGGCGCGCTTATGTCAAGCAGAATCGCGTCAGGCATCACCACAACTCTACTTGGGCAGTAGGCTCGCGCTCACAACTTCGCGGTTGGCCCACTTGCCGGCCTCCACTAAATGGAAGAAACCCTCAACGAGTCGATTGAACAGGGCTGGCTCCTCGAGATTGATGGTGTGGCCGGTCTGCGGCACCATCGCCAGGCCGGAGCCGCGGACGTGGCGCTTGAGGAACACACCAACCTCGATGCACGGCTCATCTTCGTCGCCGACGATCAACAGCACCGGCAGCGGCATCTGGTCGAGCTCCTTCTCCAGCGTGAGCAGTGTCGGCCGGTTGAGCTGAACGCCCACGATGGTGCGCGACTGGCCGACAGGTGAATGCTCGGCGAGCCGCTCCCGGAACTCAGCCCAGCCCTGCGGATCCTTGCGCTTGAAGGGCTGGCGCGAGGGGCCGTTGGCGTACACCTCGGCGAACTCCTTGATGCCCTTGCTCTCGATCAGGTCCACCACGCCGGCCACGTCGCGCTCGAAGGTCTCGCGATTCGTCGAGCCGGTGCCCGCGCCGGCGGCGACGATGCTGCGGCACAGCTCGGGATAGCGCAGGCCGAAGTTCAGCACCACGCTGCCGCCCATTGAGAAGCCCACCACGTGCGCCTGCCGGATGCCCAGCTCCTCGAACAGACCGCGCAGGTCGGCGATCAGCAGGTCCTGGGAGTAATCCTCGGGGCGCTCGGGGACGTCCGAAGGCGGGAAGCCCCGGCAGCTGTAGGTGACGCAGCGGTACAGGCGCGAGAAGTATCGCACCTGGGGCGCCCAGCTGCGATAATCCCCGGCGAATTCGTGGCAGAAGACCACCGGGAAGCCATCGCCGGTGGTCTCGTAGTAGATGTCGAGGCCGTTGATGCGGGCGTTTGGCACGCTTACTTCGCCCCTACGCCGACCAGGACTTCGCCCAGCAGCTCGCAGCCGGCCGGCCCTTCGAAGGAGCGCAGCTGGCCTTCGATGTCACTCCAGGCCGCCTCCCACTCCGATTCGGGCAGCTTCGCCACCACCTCAGCCGCGGGCGCGCTGCGCATGTTCTCGACCGCCTCCGCGGCCGACGCGAAGCGGCGATTCGAGGGCACCGGGTGCACCGAGAGGTCGCGGAAGCCGGCGCCGGCCAGCTCATCATCCAGGACGCCTGGCTCGCCCATGCTGAGGGCGATTCGGACCGATGATGCGCCGGCGGCTTCAGCGGAGCGCCGCCCGACGGCATCGAGGGGGATCGTGAGATAGAGATTCTTGGCCGCCGCCGACCAGACCACCGCGGCAAACTTGCCGCCCGGCTTCAGCACGCGGCGGAGGGCCATGAGGGCTTTGCGGCGATCGGGGAAGAACATTAGCCCCATGCGGCAGATGGCGGCATCGAAGGAATCGGGCTCCAGGTCCAGCTCCTGCGCGTCGCTGACGTGGGTGTGGACCTGCAACAGCCCCGCCTCGGCAGCTGCTTTGGCGGCCTGGGCAAGCATGCTGGCGGACAGGTCGCTGGCCAGGACGTAGCCGTCCGGACCTACCAGCTTGGCGGCCTCGAGCGACGAGTCGCCAGTGCCGGCGGCAACGTCGAGCACGCGTATGCCGGGTCGCACGCCGGCGAGGTCGAGCATGAGCTCGGTGGCGGCAGCCATGGCCTCGACGCGCCTGGCCGCGCCGCGCTGCCAGCGCTCGCCCGCGTCATCCGAGAGCCACGTCTGGACCTGAGGTCGGGGGTTCGTTGCCATGACGGGCAGCATACGATAAAGCCGTGGACCGAATCCTCACGACGCACACCGGCAGCCTGCCGCGATCCCCCGAACTGGCGAAGGCGCTGTGGGAACGCTCGCCCGAGGTGCCGCGGCTGGCCGAATCGGCGGTCAAGGCCGTGGTGGCGCGGCAGTGCGACACCGGGCTCGACCTGGTGAACGACGGGGAGCAGGGGCGCATCTCGTACACGACCTACGTGGCCGAGCGGCTGACGGGCTTCGGCGGCGAGGGCAAGTATCCGACCTCAGGCGATCGCGCGGAGTTCCCCGAATTCGCGGCCCGCTACGAGGCCGGTCACCACCGGCCCCCGCCGCCGCGGTGCATCGGGCCGGTGGCGCTGAAGGACAAGGAGGCCGTGCACCGCGACGTCACCACGCTCAAAGCCGCGTTGGATGGGCGCCAGCCGGCCGGCGTATTCATGACGGCGGCCTCACCAGGCCAGATCGCCCGATTCATCCAGGACGCCTATTACGGCGACCACGTCAAGTACGTCGAGGCGCTGGCGGAGGCGATGAGCTACGACTACCGGGCCATCGCCGACGAAGGCTTCGTGCTCCAGCTGGACTGCCCTGATCTCGCGTCGGGCCGCAACAACCAGTTCGCT
>DATGVV010000674.1:0-3159 GCA_035299885.1 Chloroflexota bacterium
ATGACGTTGTCGCTAAGGGCCCGCGGTGTATCGACAATCACGTAGTCGAAGGTGCGGGCAAGGAGGCCGAGTATACGCCGCACGCTCGTTGCATCGATCTTTTCGCCGTCTTCCGGGCGGATGGGCGCGGGCAGCACCATCAAACCCGAGTCGTGCGGGCTCAGGAACCCGTGAAGTAAATCGCTGTCCAGCTTGTCCATGACTGCTACCACATTGGCCAGGGTGCGCTCAGGCGGAATGTTCAGCAGCAGGCCGACGTCGCCGAACTGGAGATCCAGGTCGACGAGCACGGTGCGCTGCTTGCAGTGGAGCGACAGCGCCACGGCAAGATTGCTGGCCAGCATGGTGCGGCCAATCCCTCCCTTGGCGCCGAAGACAGTAATCACCTCAGCATGGCCTCCCCCATCCGGTGCGGCAGCCCTCCGCTTCCTCGCGGCCTCATACGCGGCGAGGATCGCTCTGGCGAATTCGCCATCGTCCAGGGGTCGAACCACGTAATCGCGGGCGCCCGCGAGCATCGCGCGGCGCAGATTGTCTCGGTCGCTGATGGTTGAGACAGCTACGATCGGCGTCTCGGGCGAGGCGGCGCTCAGCGCTTCAATGGTCCGCAGGCCGCGAGCCAGCGGCTCCTCTAGCGAGACGACGATTACGTCGGGCTTCAGCTCTTTAGCCACAGCCACGGCCTCCATTCCGAGCTGGCTCTCGCCGGCGAACTCCAGCGCAGGCGCGTCCCGCAGCATCTGGCGGCTGGCGCCTCGAAATTCCGTGGAATCATCGGCGATCATTAAGCGCAGCGTGAAGGCTGTTGAAGCGATGGTTGGAGCGCTCATTGGGGCCTCGGGTCGGCCTTCAGTCCGACCATGCCGTCACTGCCAGTGCCGACGAACAGACCGTCCTGGATATTCATCGTACTGTCATCGCCATGCGAGCGGAGCACGAGCCGAATCCGGCCTTTGTCTTCGGCTAGGACCAGACGTTCGGCCTGCGTGGGGTCCACCGCCAGGGTGGCTGTGCGCGCCGTAGGATTGGCTTGGACCCGTTGACCTGACTGGTTCTGTGCCGCCTGCCCTGGTAATGCCGGACCGGAGGGTTTCGGCGGCGGGCTTTGGCTGAGCGTGTCGCTTTCCAGGTTCTGAGCTATTGCCAGGACCGCCACGTTCTGCAGGATGTACTGTGCTACCGCGGTTACCGGTGGTCGCTGATCCCAGCTGAGCTGAATCTGCTGCTTGTCCGCTGGCTGCGTGCTCTGGTTATCTTGTGTTCTGGCGTCGATCACTGCCAGGACGTCCACGTAGTCGCCTGGCACGATCAGTCCGCCGGAACCAACCACCTCATTTACACCGACCGCGACGGCGCGCTTCCCGGGAGGAACCACGAAGGCCAAGCCCGAGTCTTCCTGACCGGCAAACAGTTTGCTTGGCAATACCTGCTCGCCCTGGTAAATCGGCAGCTTGGTGACTTTTCCTTCAGTCTGTTCGACCGAGGACACCGCCAGCGGCAGCTTAGCCGTCAGCGGAATATCGACGATGCGGACCATGGACCCGCTGATACTCGTGCGTGCCGGGATATCCTTGACGGCTGTCACGACTTTGGTCGTGGGGGTTGGCTGGGCTTCTAGGCGAGCCCTATTTAGAAAGCTGTAGACCATGTAAGACGTGGCAAGGCCCAGCACGAGTGCCAGCCCCACCGCGATCTTGCCTTTACTGCTGCTCATTTGAATGTTCTCCTTACTCTTAGCGCTATCAATTTCGATTACCTCCTCCCTTCATAGGGAGCGATTCAGGGCGAGAAGCCGGCGGGCTTCATTGCCACAACTCCACGACAATTGGGCCGTTAATGTCGTTGCCGCCAGGAGTACCGCACGCGGCGCAGTGCTGGTCTAGCGGGATCGACACGGCCACGACGTTTGACGGGAATGAGCCATCGCAGACGCCCGGGTACAACTTGACGACCCGAAAAGCCACTATCGTGAAGAAATAGGGGTTCGTTCCTGTGATCTTTGCTACCAGCGGCGCCACCACCGGAGTCGCACCATTGTTCGTGTCTGCGCAGAGGAGTGATTGGTTCTGGTTGCCGCCCTGGTCCTTAACAGTCTGGGGTGCGGAAACGGTGCCGGAGATAAAAGGCCCGCTTCCCCGCGGTCCGAAAAAGCCCTTAAAATCGGCGGGGCTTTGGGGCCAGTTTGGGTTGCATTCCGGCAACCCACGGGTGTTCGCGCCGGATGCCGGATCCCAGCATTTGCTGGGGTTGCCATAAATAACGTCCTTGGTCCAATTCGGATCGTTGACGATGTAACCAGGAACATCTGGGCTGCCGCCGGCACTGTTCTGCGCGGCGGTGGGGCCCGGCGAGCCCGGCTTGTAACCGCCGTCCGGACCGCAGGCGAACGGAGTCCCCGGCGGATATGCGGCGCTGGTACCGTTTTCCGGGACGCCGTTCTCAATGGGTGGGTCGCAGTAGTAGTCTTGGGGCACTGGTGTTGTCGGGAAAAAAGGATCCGCCGGCCAGGTGCCGGGGTTACCCGCCCAGAGGGCGTAATACAGCGGGTTGCGTGCGGCGCTGATCGGGCTGGCGATGGCCGTAGCGGTGGCCGAAACGGACCCGTTGCCAATGCCCAGCACTGGTGCAAAACTGAAGTTGACCGTCTCCTTTGCAGTTACGACCCAGGCGTCGCAGCCGTTGGTGGCGCATGCCCCGTTTACTACCCTAACGCCCTGGTTGCAAACGAGCTCAGCGTTCGCATCATTGGCGCTGAGGAACTGCTGAGCTTTGGTTGCGCTTGTGCCAGAGCCAAGGCTCGGGCATGACCCCGGCGAAAAGTTTTTGAGGTCGATGGCCTGTGCCCCCGCCAGCGCGGCCGCATCGACGGCCTTTTGGAGGTTGGTCTGCTCAACGAACAGCACTCCGACGTCCATTGCCAGAGCTAGGAATCCGACCAGTACGACCATGGAAAGAGCCGCGATAATGGCGACAGCTCCCTCCTGATCCCCACGTAGCCGGGTGCTAGCGACAGAAAGCAGGCGTGCGATATTTGGCGCGCTCATTACTCAGCCCTCATGGTCGAGGCAGCGGTGATGGTGATCGAGTTCGTGAGCGCCTGGATCAGCGGGATGAGCATATTCACGGTGTAGGTGCTTTGAACACCAATGGAGTGAAGAT
>DATGVV010000675.1:0-7207 GCA_035299885.1 Chloroflexota bacterium
TACTACTGGCAGAACCTGATCCATGAGATCAACACCGCGGCGCTCCACAAGATGATGGCCCAGAACCCGGACATCGACTGGAACAAGGTGAAGCCGCCGTTCGACTACGGCGCGGCCACGCTGGACAACTTGCGCGAGCGAGGGTTGCTGTTGATTGGGACGCCGGACCAGGTGTTCGACCAAATCATGGAGCAGTACGAGCAGGTGGGCGGGTTTGGTACGCTGCTGGCCATGATCCGGATGGGCTCGATGCCGGAGGACGTGCTGCTGCGCTGCATCCGGCTGATGGGTGAGGAGCTTGTGCCCAAGCTGCATGCCGTGCAGTCCAAAGTCCACACCCAGCCCGCCGCGGCGATGGCCTAAGAGCGCCCCGATGCAGGCAAGAGATCGCGAGCGCACTCGGGAGCGCGAGCATTACGAGGAGATCATCGCCCACCAGAAGGCAGAGCGGGAGCGGTCGTTCACCGGCCGGGTTGTCGTGCGCGGCGAGGAGATGCCCTGGTCGATGAGCCGCCAGGCGCTGGTCAAGCACTACCTGTGGCCGTCGCGCTACTCGGGTGGCGAGCCGATCGACGTATTGGACGACTGGAACGTGTTCGTCCAGGACATCCGCGTGCACTCCGGCAAGCATCGCCACCAGGGCGGCCTGGTCATCTACATCATCGAAGGGGAAGGTTACTCCGTGGTGGACGGCGAACGACACGATTGGCAGGCAGGCGATCTGCTGCTGCTGCCGGTCAAAAAAGGTGGCGTAGAGCACCAGCATTTCAATAAGGACGACGCCCACCCGGCCAAATGGGTCGCCTTCATCAGCGCAGCGCTGTTCGAATTTGGGGCCAGTGAGATGGTTCAGCTGGAGAACCACCCGGACTTCCAGGCCAAGCCACAGCGCAATGGCGGGAACAGCCGGTGAGCAAGCTGAGGCCTTCTGGCAAAGCCTTGGGCCTTCCGCCCGCCAAATCCCGTGAAAACTTGTTGGACTGGCTGTACGCGCTGCGCGACCATCAACGGGAACACCAGGGCAAGGGCGCGTGGCTCATCCGGGGCAGCGACCTCAAATGGGAGCACAACCGTCAGGGCAAGATGAAATGGTTCCTCCACCCCGCGCTGGAAGACACCTCCATCCGTTCAATGCTGGTGTTTGAGCAGGAGATTCCGCCGGGGGGCAAAAGCGGCGTGCAGATGACGCCCGGCGGCGCTTGTATGTACATCATCGAGGGCCGTGGTTACACACTGCTGGACGGTGAGCGCCACGACTGGCAGGCTGCAGACGTGGTCCAGATCCCGCTCCGCCGTGATGGCGTTAAGGTCCAGCACGTCAATATCGACCTGCGGCGCCCGGTAAGGTTCGTCTCGGCCGAGGTGAACATGCTGGACGTCCTGGGCGTAGACCGAGGCGCCGCTCTGGAGCAGATCGAAGACGCGCCCGATTACGAGGGCTGAGGAGAGACGAGTTATGGCCACGTTAGTTCACAAACCGGTTGAGAAATTCGTCCAGGCGGGCGAATACAAGACCCATTACTGGGAGGCTGGCGAAGGCGAGCCAGTATTGCTGCTGCATCCGGCCTGCCCAGGCGCTAACGGCGGCACCGAGTACCGTCACAGCATCGAGCCGTTGAGCCGGCACTTTCGCGTCCTCGCGCCCGACCTCATCGGCTTCGGCAAGACCGACTCCCCGACGCGTATGCTGACCCATCCCGCCTACGTGGAGCACATCATCCAATTCATGAAGGCGGTCGACGCCGTGCCAGCGCATCTCGTCGCTAATTGCCGGGGTGGATTGGTGGCCATTTCTGTGGCCGGCGAGCACCCGGAGCTGGTGCGGCGGCTGGTCCTGATCGGCAATGCCGGCGGAGGCGTGCCACCCGAGCTCGAGGAGAAGGCGCTGAAGCCCTACTCCGAGTTCGTTCCCACCCGCGAGAACCTGCGAGCTTCTCTCCAGCGCTGCTACTTCAATCCCGACCACGTTTCCGATGAGGCCTTCGAGCAACTGTTCGAGGCCAGCGAGCGGCAGTACGGCGCGTATGCCAAATTGGGCGGCTATCCCATGGATGTGCCGAACCTGAAGCCGCTGCTGGCCGAGATGACGGTGCCAACACTATTCATATGCGGCCGCGAGGACAAAGTCCTGACTTTCGAGCAAGCCATCAAGGGCTATGCCATGACGCCGGACGCCCGGCTGTACGCCATCGCCAACTGCGGCCTGCACCCGCAGCTGGAGCATCCTGACGAGTTCAACCACGTCGTCACGGAGTTCCTGACAGAGAGGATTGCCTAAAGCGGCATGCCCGACAAGCAGGACATCGCCCTTACCGTCAACGGTGCGCGCTACACCGGCACGGTCGAGCCGCGCCGCTCGCTGGTCGACTTCCTGCGCGGGGACTTAGGTCTGACCGGCACCCACGTTGGCTGCGAGCACGGTGTGTGTGGCGCGTGCACGATCCTGATGAACGGTCAGAGTGTTCGCTCGTGCCTTCTGTTCGCGGTCCAGGCCGACGGCGCCGAGCTGACGACGATTGAAGGCGTCGCCGAGGGCAAGGAGCTGCATCCCATCCAGAAGGCGTTCAAGCAGCATCATGGGCTGCAATGCGGCTTTTGCACCCCGGCCATGATCCTTTCCACGGTGGAGCTCCTGCGCGACAACCCACTGCCTACTGAAGACGAGATTCGAATCGGGCTGTCCGGCAATCTGTGCATGTGCACTGGCTACGTCAACATCATCCGTGCGGTAAAAGCCGCGGCCGAGACCATGTCGGCCGCCGCCGCTTGATGTTCGTCGGCCAACCGACGCCGCGCGTTGAAGACGACGCACTTCTAGCGGGCCAACAGCGATTTTTCGACGATCTCAGCCTGCCGGGCCTGACCCACGTTGCCTTCTTGCGCAGCCCGCATGGCCATGCCCGAATACGCAGCATAGACGTGACGGCGGCGCTGACACGGCCGGATGTCTACGGTGTCCTCGCCGGCGACGAGATCGCCCAGCTCACTAAGCCGCAACGCGGGCGGGTGCCGCTCGCCAATTCGCCCCGGGTGTACGCGCTGGCGTACCAGAAGGTCCGCTACGTGGGGGAGCCGGTTGTGGCTATTGCTGCCGGAGATCGAGGGGCCGCCGAGGACGCCGCCGACGCGATCGACGTCGACTATGAGGCTCTGCCAGCGATCGTCGATCCCGAGGATGCTCTGCAACCAGACGCCCCGCTCGTGTTTGAGGAGGTTGGCTCAAACGTGCTGTGGCACGACACCTTTCCCTACGGTGACGTGGACGGCGCCTTTGCCGCGGCCGAGCAGGTGATCGCGGAACGCTTCACCATCCACCGCTACGCCTCAACGCCTTTGGAGACGTTTGGCAGCATGGCCCAGTACGATCCCGGAACTGGCGGCTTCACCGTCTGGGGACATGCCCAGCAACCTGGGCAGGACCTCAACACGCTTGCCGCGGCGTTGGGTATCTCACCGGGCCAGGTGCGGCTGATCGTCCCACCGCTGGGCGGGGGCTTCGGCAACAAGGTTCGTCCGCTGTATCACCTTGCTATGGCAGTCCTGGCGCGCAAGATTGGACGGCCAGTCAAGTGGGTGGAGGACCGCAAAGAGAGCCTGCTCGCCTTAGGACACGCCGCCGACGGCATCATGGAGGTTCAGGCTGCCGTGAAGCGCGACGGTGAGATCCTGGGCTTTAGGTTTCGCAACATCGAAAACGAAGGTGCCGGCATCGATTTTGCCGGACGTCACAACCTGCTCATGCTGAGCAACATCGTGAACTGTTACCGCGTGCAAGCAGTGTCCTACGAAGGTTACTCGGTCGTGACCAACCGCTGCCCTGTCGTGGCCAACCGCGGCATTGGCAAGCCGTTCATGTGCTTCGCCGTTGAACGGATGGTAGACGTGGTGGCCGCCGAGCTGGAGCTCGACCCGGTTGAAGTCCGGCTCAAGAACTTCATCCAGCCGGACCAATTTCCCTATGAGACGCCGACCGGCCAGACGTACGACAGCGGGGACTATCCCGAGATGCTGCGCCGGGCGCTGGATCTCATTGACTACGAGCAGGCACGACGCGAGCAGAGCGAGGGCAAACGCGCCATCGGCATTGGCGCGGCCACCGGTGTCGAGCCCGGCGGCTCGAACCTGAGCTACGGCATGCTCATCAGCGGGCCCAACCAGCTCCTGAGTGGCCAGGGAGAAGCCGCGCGTTTGCGAATGGAGGCCGACGGTACTGTCACGGTCTACACCGGCAACCCCGACAGCGGCCAGGGCCACGCGACCGCGCTGGCGCAGATCGTGGCGGGCGAGCTGGGGCTCGAGATGGAGCAGGTGCGGGTGGCAAGCACGTTCGATTCAGCCAGCCATCCCTATTTGATGGCGTCCGGTAATTACTCGAACAAGTTCCACGCCAACGACACCGCGGCGGCCATTGGCGCGGCCCGCAAGATTCGGGACAAGCTGTTGAGCCGGGCGGCGGCGCGCTTGGAAGCCAGCCCGGAGGACTTAGAGCTGCGTGCCGGCTGCGTATTCGTTCGCGGCTCGGAGGACCGCAGCCTGCCAATCGCGGCCGTCGCCACCCGCGCCTACTGGAGCGTCGAGGACGAGCAGCCCGACGGTGAGCCCGGCCTGGAGGCCGTCTACTACTACAAGAACCCGATGAGCAACCGTCCGGACGACAAGAAACGCGTTCGTGTCCAGCTTGGGTTTTCGGCGGCAGCCCATGTGGCCGTGGTCGAGGTCGACCTGGAGACGTTCGATGTCAAAGTACTGCGCTACGCGGTGGTCCACGATTGTGGTCGGGAGATCAATCCCTTGATTGTCGAAGGCCAGGTCCATGGCGCAACTGTCCACGGGATCGCCGCGGCGCTGCTGGAGGAATTCGTCTACGATGGCGATGGCCAGCTGCTGACGACCAGCTTTATGGACTATCTGAAGCCGGGCACGACCGAGTCGCCGGACATCCTGACCGGGCGGTTGGAGACGCCGTCGCCCTTTACCCCGCTCGGCACAAAGGGCGTTGGAGAGGGTGGCGCGGTAACGGCGCCGGCGGCCATCGCCAGCGCGGTCGAGAACGCATTGCGGCCGTTGGGCATCCGCATCACGGGGCTGCCGATCACGCCTTCCCGTTTGTGGAAGGTTGCAAGTACCGGAGGTAGCCGCTACCCAGGCTAGCCGACTGGCACCGTCGTCTGGCGCTGCGTCGGCAGTGGAAACGAGTCACGTACCGACCGTACCAGCAAGCTCCGGAACTGGTCCACGATAGGCCGCGGCTGGCGCAGGCGTCGGGTTACCAGGTAGTACGACAGCGGCAGGGATAGGTCGCTGATGCGCAGCGGCACGAGCCGCCCGTCGGCAAACTCGCGACGGACCGCGGCGCCGAAGATGACGCCTACCCCACCTCCGGCTTCCACCAGCAGCTTCACCCCCTCCAATCCCAGCAAGCTGACTCGCTTCGCAGTGCTGAAGCCCTGGTGCGTCAGGTGCTCCCACAACCGCGGCCAGTAGGGCTCGCCGAAGGGGCCAACCAGTGTCTGTGAACGTACGTCTTCCCAGTGCAGCTCGGTTTTCTCGGCCAGTGGCGAGCCCGGCGCCACGAAGAACACCAGCTCATCTTCGTAGAGCGCCTCCACCGTCAGATCCCCACGATCCACGGGCTGCGGACCGACCCCGATGGGCCCGACGGCAAGGTCGTAGCCCTCGTCCAGGAACGTCTGCCACATATCCGAAGGGGGCAGCACGCGCAGCTCGACCTCAGCGCTGGGCAGCATGCGCAGGAACTCGCCGACGGCGATGGGGACCACGTAGTTCCCGGGCGCTGTGCTGCTGATGAGCCGCAGCCGGCCGCCTCTCCCGGCTTGCATATCGTCCAGCAGCCGGTCGATCTCCGATAGTTGCGCGAGGACGCTTTGGGCCTGCTCAGCGATCTGCATGCCGGCGGGAGTGAGGCGGAGCCGCCGGCCGTAGCGCTCGAGCAGCTGTACGCCTGATTTCTGCTCAGCCAGCCGCAGCGCCCGACTCACTGCCGACTGGGTGAGATACATCTCCTCGCCGATCTCAGCCAGGGTCCGGCCGTTCTGCAGGGCTACCAGAATGTGAAGCTCGGTTGGCGACAGCGACATGAGAGTTGCGTCCAGCTCAAGTATTACACCCGGAAGCTCCTTCTAGATTCAAGCTGAAAGCAACCGTAGGCTGCACTTACTATGCGCCAGCCGGGTGCCAGGCCGTTGAAGGATCTGCTTGATTCGCGCCGGCGCAATGTTGCGTGAGTCTCAATTAAATACGGTCTATTTAGGCATTGTACGCAACTATCTGCCGTCCTATTCTGGTCACAAATGGACATTTTCACTTTCGACTTCGTTCCGTACGGCGCGGATTTGCGCGGCAAACTGGGCTACCCGGTCGGCCGCCAGCACTTCGATCCCGAGATCGCGGCCCAGACCTTCCAGAACCACGTGGAGCAGTTCCAGCTGTGCGAGGAGGTGGGCTTCGACGGTATCAGCCTGAACGAGCACCACGGCAGCCCCTACGGCCTGGACAACTCGCCCAACGTGTTCCTCAGCTACATCGCCCGGGCGACGTCCAAGATCAAGCTCACGATGTTGGGCAACCTGCTGCCGCTGCACGCCCACCCGCTGCGCGTGGCGGAGGAGCTGGCCATGCTGGACGTGATCACCCGGGGCCGCCTGATCGCCGGCTTCGTGCGCGGCATCCCGCGCGAGCACCTGGTGTACAGCGTGCCGCTGAGCGAGTCCAAGGCGCGCTTCGACGAGGCCCTGGAGGTCATCTTCGGCGCCTGGAAATCAGACGTGTTCAGCCACCACGGCCGGTTCTTCAACTACGACGACGTGGATATGTGGCCGCGGCCCTACCAGCAGCCCCACCCGCCGGTCTGGATGGGCGCTATGACCGATGAGACCACCAAATGGGTTGGCCGGCGGACGGAGGTCACCCTGTGCGTCAACTTCCTGCCCACCGATCAGGTAGCGTCCCAGTTGCGTGCCTTCCACGAGGCCGCGGCCGAGGTAGGCCGGAAGGTCAGTGACCACGACATCGTCTATGGGCGGCACGTGTTCGTGGCGGAGACGGAGGCCGAAGCAGAGCGCATCGCGCGCCCGCACGTCGAGTACTACTGGCAGAACCTGATCCACGAGATCAATACCGCGGCTCTGCACAAGATGATGGCCCAGAACCCCGACATCGATTGGAACAAGGTGAAGCCGCCGTTCGA
>DATGVV010000676.1:0-4679 GCA_035299885.1 Chloroflexota bacterium
ATCTTCACGTCCTTGTCAGGATCGATGCCTTGGCTCTTGAGCGCCACCCGGGTGGCTACGTCCACGGTGCCGCGGGCCGCCGGAACCCCAAAAGTCTTGCCCTTGAGATCGGCCAGCGTCCGAGCACTGGCTGGGCCGACGATAATCTGCGGATAGGTCGGCACGGTGATGCCCACGATGACCAGGTCTGCTCCGCCGGCGGCCGCGCCCAGGGCCTCCGAGCCACCGCCCATCACCATCTGCACGTCGCCGCCCAGCAGCGCTGAGGTGGTGGTCGAGCCGCCGGCGATGACCTTGAAATCGACGTCGAGGCCGTTCTTCTCGTAGATGCCAGCCTCCTTGCCCACCCAGGACGGGATATTCGAGGCGCTGAGGCTGGACAGGGCCGCGGTGATCTTCAGCAGCCCGCCGCTGGGTTTGGCCGAAGCGCTGGCTAAGTTAGTAGCGCGGGCATCCTGCCCGGACGCAGGCGAGCCGCCCGCGCCGCCGGAGCCGCAGCCGGCCAGCAGCATTGCCAGGACAAACGTCACGCTCTGGAGCCTCATGGCGCCAGATTGTGCCATGGCTGCTGCCCTCCAGGTACGATCAACCCGATGGCCGCTGTCGCCCCCCCCGAATCCGCCATCGCATTAACCGAACAGGGGACGGCTATCGAGGATCTGGCCGGCCTCCGCCGGCGCACGACGTGGCTGCTTTTCGGAAGCCAGATATTCGGCAGCGGCGGCACCACTGTGTCCTTGACGGTAGCCACGATCCTGGCCGCGAACATCCTTGGCTCGAGCACCTGGGCCGGGCTGCCCAACTCCGTGCGCACGCTGGGCGCGGCGCTGTTCTCGATCCCGCTGTCAGCTCTGATGGTTCGGGCCGGCCGGCGCAATGGCCTGGTGCTGGGCTACGCCATCGGCATTCTGGGGGCGGCCATAAGCATGCTGGCGGCCATCACCATGAACTACCCGCTGCTGCTGCTGGGCTCGACCGTCTTCGGCGCCGGCTACGCGGCCAATCTGCTGTCGCGCTACGCCGCGGCGGACGTGAGCCTGGCGAGCCAGCGTGGCAAGGCCATCAGCTTCGTCGTGTGGGGAGCGACCGTAGGGGCAGTGGTTGGACCAAGCTTCATTGGACCGGCCGGCCGATGGGCAGAGATCATGGGACAGCCGCCGATTGCCGGCGCATTCGCCGTGGCTCTGCTGACGATGTTCGTGGCCGGCCTGCTGATTTTTGTGTTCTTGCGGCCGGACCCGCTCCACATCTCGCGGCTATTGGAGCTTCACGATCCGGCCAGGCGCGTTGCGGCGACGGCGCGCCGGCTGCCAGAGCTACTGGGCATCCCGGGCGTTCAGGTGGGCCTGGTAAGCCTGATGGCCAGCCACATGGTGATGATCGGCATCATGAGCATGACGCCGGTGTACATGCACGATCGCGGGCACAGCCTGCAGATCGTGGGGTTGGTTATCTCGGCGCACGTGACCGGTATGTACGTGTTTTCGCCCGTCACCGGCTGGCTGGCGGACCGCATCGGCCGGCCGTCGGTGATCATGCTGAGCGCGTCGACGTTTATCAGCGCGGCGCTGCTGAACGCCCTCACGCCGTCGGACAACGGCCTGCTGCTGGGGCTGGGCATGTTCCTGATCGGGCTCGGCTGGAACCTCGGCTTCGTGGCAGGCAGCGCGCTGCTGACTGACTCGGTCAATTTCGTCGAGCGGCCGCGGGTGCAAGGCCTGGCCGATATGTGCATGGGCGTCTCGGCGGCCGTCGGCAGCCTGGCCTCAGGGCCAATCCTCGAGAGCCACGGCTACCCGATGCTCAACTTCTCCGTCGTGCTGTTGGTCGTCTTCCCTCTGGCCATGGTCTGGCTGCGCCAGCTGCGGCCGCAACCAATTCTCGCCAGGAGTTAGGTCATGGCGCGTCCGCGCATCGCCGTCTTCTCGGGAGCTACATCAACTATTGCTAACAGCGAGCCGCTGGTCACCAGCAACAAGGCGCGCGCCAAGTACGGGCTGCCGCCGCGGCAGCGTCCCGACGGCTCCGAGATACGCTTCGACGTGCTGCGCCCGCAGCGACTGGCCGCTCCGGTGAAGGTCTACGTCCGCCAGTTCAGCGCACACCCATTGGAGGCCGACGCGGCCGAGCTGTATGCGCCGCCCGACGGCTACCTGGACGCCAGTGGCGCCTTCCATAACCAGCGCCAGAGCGACACCGACATGCCGGTGTATGAGATCGAGCTCCGCCCCGAGGATGGCCTGTACCCGCTGCCCTACATGGCTCGCCAGGCGAACGGCCAGGCCTGGGAGAGCGACTGCACCGAACCGGGCGCGCCAGCCGATCAGTGCCGGCAGCCGTTCTACCCTGACGCCTCGCGGCTGTTCGAGGAGATCGACCGGCTGGGCGTGGGCGAAGATGGCCTGGGCGACCATCTTTCGAGGTTCGCCGACTTCGCCTTCTATCGGGCGGCGCCGCCTAGCGGCTACAAGAAAGGGCTGCCTGCCGACCAGCGCACCGACTCCGGCACGGGCGACATCCCGCCCGAGCAGCTTGCCCTGGACTTCTGGCCCTACCGGCCCGGCCACTTGTCCAGCAACCCACCGCCAGAGCGATTGGCAGCGCTCACCAACATCGTCCAGCGGGTGCTGTCATCGGGCGAGTACGACGGAGCCATCTGGCTGGAGGGCAGCCCCTTCGTCGAGGAGACGTCCTACTGGCTCAATCTGCTGATCGACACCGGCCTGCCGGTGTGCGGCAACGCCTCGCAGCGGCCGCACGGTGCCGTGGGCAACGAGGGCGACCGCAACATCATCGACTCAGTGCGCTACATCACCTCGCGCGTGTGGGCCGGCGCCGATGGCAAGGACGGGCTGGGTGTCGTGGTCATCCAGGATCAGCGCATCTTCTCCTCGCGCGAGGTCCAGAAGGGCGACGCCCGGCCCGGCGGCTACGTGGCCACGGGCGGCCACGGCGGAATCCTGGGCGGCTTCGCCGAGGCCACGGGCCCGGTCATCACCTTCCGGCCCGCCATGCGCCATACCAGCACCTCTGCGGTGGCCCTGTCCCGCCTGCCAGCAACGGTTATGGGTCGGCGCGGCGCCACGGTCGAGGTCAAAGACGGCGAGGCGCTGCTGCCGTCAGCCATTCCCGCCGTCGGTCTGGTCAAGCACTCGCGCTACTCCTCACTGGGCGTCCAGGAGATCGAGGCGCGCATTGCCGACAACCTGGCCAACTACCCCCTGGCAGGCTTCGTAAGGGAGGGCGCGGCGCCCTACGGGACGATGAGCCCCTGGCTCGACCAGGCCCTTATCAGAGCCGTGTTCAACGGCATGCCCGTGGTCAAGGTCGGCCGCGGGAACCAGGACGGCTTTGCCGCCCCACGCAACCAGCTGTTCATCGCCGGCAGCAACCTGAGCGCCACCAAAGCGCGCCTGCTCCTGATGGCCGCCCTACTGCGCCTAGGCGCGCTCCCGGCCGCCGCGGACCCCGCGGCCCCGACCGAAGCCGAGACCGCGGCCACCAAAGCCAAGCTGGCGGAATACCAGGAGATTTTCGACACGCATTAGCGCCTATCGGCCCTCCGCGGCGGGCATCAGCGACGGCCGGTGGAGCTTGGGCATGACCTGCTCTGTGAACAGGTGGATGGATCGCAGGACCTGCTCGCGCTGGAGGCTGCCGAAGGCGAAGGTGCAGCCGAGGTAGTTCGCGCCGGTCACGTCCAGGTAGTGCTGGAGCTGGGTGCGCACGGTTTCGGGCGAGCCGTAGGTCAGCAGGCCCTGGTTGACGTAGGTATCGAAGTCGCGGCGCGCTTCGTGGCGGGCGGCATCGCCGTGCTGGACCCACAGGTAGGTGAAGTTGTCGTAGAAGAGGGCGTGCGCCTCCTTAGCGATGCGGCCGGCCTCCTCGTCGGTGTTGGCGACGACGATCTGGATCGTGAAGCCGTGGTTAGGCTGGTCGACGTGGCCGTTGATGCGGCCCGGCTTGCCGTCACTCTCGGCCAGGATGCGGCGGTACTCATGCAGGTGCTGGCCGACGGTCTCCATCGAAATGAACAGCGACTGCAGAAAGACGCTGAAGTTGTTCTCGGCGATCCAGGGGATGGTCTCCAGGTTCACCGTCGGCCACCACAGTGGCGGGTACGGCTTCTGGACCGCGCGCGTCAGCAGTTTGACCCCGGTGAGGTGGTAGTGCTCACCCTCGAAGTTGATCTCGCCTGTGGCCAGGCCCTGGGTGAGGATGGCCAGCGCCTCGCGGGCTTCGGCGCGCGAGTTGGCCATGTCGAGGCCGTACAGCTCGGCCTCGTAGGGTGAGGCGTTGCGGCCCACACCCAGCTCTATGCGGCCGCCGCTGAGCTGATCCAGCACGGCGATCTCCTCGATGAGCCGCACCGGGTGATAGGCCGGCAGCAGGTAGACCATAGGACCGAAGCGCAATCGCTTGGTGCGCTGCGCCACCAGCATGAAAAACAGGTTGGGCGACGCAATCGTGGACAGCGGAGTGCCGTGGTGCTCCGCCAGGTGGTAGGCGAAAAAGCCGTGCTGGTCGGCGTACTCGAGCATCGCCAGCCGAAGCTCGACGTTCTCGGCGAGGTCGCGGCGCGTGTCGTCCAGCCAGTCGAAGATGCCGAAGCGGAGGCCGCCTGGACCGCTGTAGGCGTCGCTCAAGAAACCCTCACCCTAGCCCTCTCCCAGGGGGAG
>DATGVV010000677.1:0-10200 GCA_035299885.1 Chloroflexota bacterium
GTGATCACCACGGTGCTGTCTGCGCCCGAGGCCATCAAGTACGTGTTCGTGTTCGATGAAGACGTCAACATTTTCGACGAGCAGGAAGTGCACTGGGCCGTCGGCACGCGCTCAGATTGGGCCAAGGATCTAATCGTGCTGCCGGATATGCAGGTGTCGAACCTCGACCCGACCAGTGTCCGCGCCGGCATCGGGACGCGTGGCGGCATCGACTGCACCAAGCCAGCGCCGCCGGGCGTCTACGAGCAGCGCTCCTTTATTCCCGAGGAGGTCGCCGGCCGGATCAGGCTGAGCGACTATATGCCGGCTGGCGCCAGCACTCCCACCGCCGCCGCTGGTCTGCCGCGAAGCGCCGGCAAGCCTGCAGCCGTCCAGCGTCGGGCCGGCGCGCGGCATGTGGCCGGCGCTCATAAAATCGCGTTCGTCATTTGTCCCGAGTGCAAAGGCGAGTACTACGTCGAACGCTCGGATTACGCCGGCCGGCCAGACGCCGAGTGCCACTGTCCGTTCTGCAGCCACGAATTCCCGGTGTCTGCCGGCGATCCTTATCCGCCCTTCGCGGGCGACCACTGAGCAACAAAGGAAACGCATGGCACTGCTGTCGAATGAACTGGCCGGCCAGGTAGCCGTCGTCACTGGCGGCGCATCAGGTATCGCCCGAGCCACGGCGCGCTTGCTGGCTCAACACGGCGCGCAGCTGGCCCTATTCGACATCAATGTGCCTGCCGCAGAAGGGTTCCAGGCCGAGCTGCGCAAAGATGGCGTGGAGGCGTCCTTCTTTCGCTGCGACGTGACTAGCTGGCAGGACGTGAACGGTCAAGTTCGAGCTGTGGCCGATCAGTTCGGCCAGATCGACATTCTGGTCAACGTGGTGGGTGGCTCCGACGGCGTGGCGGGCACCGAACCCGCCTGGATCTGGGAGATGTCGGAAAAGAACTGGGATGGCATGCTCCAGCTCAATCTGAAGTCCACTTTCCTGTGCTGCCGGGCCGCCACCCCTCTGATGATGAAGCGGCGCCGGGGCGCCATCGTCAACGTCTCCTCGGGGCGCGGGGCGACGCCTGCGCCCCAGCGGGCGCACTATTCAGCCGCCAAGGCGGGCGTGATGGCCCTTACCAGGACCATGGCCGCCGAGCTTGCGCCGTACCAGGTGCGGGTCAACTCGGTCGCGCCGGGGGTGACTGGCACCGAGCGAGCGCGGAGCACCTTCAGCGAACAGGGCTGGCGCGAGTTCGCCACCAAACAGCCGATGGGCCGCATCGGCGAGCCTGAAGATCTGGCCGAGGCGATCGTCTTCCTGGCCAGTCCGCGCAGCCGCCACATCACGGGGCAGATCCTGCACGTGAATGGCGGCACCTATATGCCGTAACCGGTATGCCGTACCCGGCTTCTGGCATGACCCTGTCCCGCAGAAGCTTTGTTCTTGGCCTCGGCGCCGCCGCTGTCAGCCTGGTGGGCTGCAGCTCGACCGCGTCGACGCAGCGTGCGAGCACCAAGGCGCTGAAACCAATCACCGTCGGTTACGGCAGCCTGGGGCTTAATAACGCGCCAGTATGGGTGACTGCTGAAGGCGGCTACTTCGCCAAGTACGGTCTGGACGCCAAGATGCAGTACGTCGATCCAGCCGCGGTTTTGCCGGCGCTGGCTTCGCACGACCTCACCTTCAGCGGCTCCGCGGCAGGCAGCGATATTCCTGCCCAGGCGCAGAACGCCAGCATCAAGATCATCGGCGCCTACATTCACTTTCCCACGCCGGCCCTGCTGGTCCAAACGTCCATCAAGGGCGCAGCTGACCTGAAGGGCAAGAAGTTCGCAGTCGCTCAGGGAACGGCGGAGTTTCTCGCCAAGCTGGGGCTGAGCAAGCTGGGCCTCGATCCAAGGAAGGACCTCGAGCTTCCCCGAGTGGCCAACGGCAAGGCGTTGCTGGCGTCATTGCAGACCAGGGCAGTGGATGGGGCCATTCTGTCCGATCCGGATTGGCGGACCGCCGTGTCCGAAGGCTACTCCCTTCTGGCTCGACTGAGCGATCTGGACATCAAGTACGAGCAGTCGACCTTGATCGGCAATAGCGACCATATGCGGGCCAATCCCGAAGTCACTGTGAATTTCTTGAAGGCAGTCACTGAAGGCCTTCAGCGCTTCAAACAGGACCGCGAGTTCGCGCTCCAGGTATTCACCAAGTACCAGAACGGCAACCCGTTGTCACCCGAGCTGGATGCCAGCTACAAAGACGCCGCCTCGAGCTGGGCCAGCACACTGGGCATCAGCCTTGAGGGCATCCAAACCGTGATCGATGCCACCGGCTCGGGCGGCAAGCCCGAGGACTACGTCGATACCTCCTACGTGCCGTGGGCTTAAACTAAGGGACCTGTTTTCCAGGAGGTGCGAAGGTGATGTCGGTCAGACGAGGTGCGAGCCAACTCGCCGTGGCGCTGGCGTTGAGCTGGCCCTTGGCTGCCTGCGGCGCAACGGCGCCGGCGGCGCCAAGCGCGAGCTCGGGGACATCGGCCAAGCCGGCGGCGGCGGGCAGCGACGCTGCCTCGGCCTCCGGCGCTCCCATTGCTGACGCAGCCAAGGTATCGGCGGCCTACAGCGTCGCCAGTCCTGGATTCTGGCCGCTGTACCTGGCGGCCGATACCGGCATCTTCCAGAAAAACGGCCTGGACGTGGCGCTGCAGCTCATCCCCGGTGCGCCCACAGCGGCGGCGGCCATGATCTCAGGCCAGATTCAGTTTGCTCAGTTCGGTGGTGGCGCGGCCATGAGCTCTGCCGCGAATGGCTCGGACCTGATGATCGTGACGGTCATGATCCCCGTCTATCAGTTCGTGCTATACGTCGCTCCGGACATCAAGTCGGCCACCGATCTCAAGGGCAAGAAGGTTGGGGTTGTCGCCCTCGGCGGTTCCGAGGATCACATTTCGATGCGGGCCGGCTTGGGCCATCTGGGCCTCGATCCGGACAAGGACGTCGCCATTCTGGCTGTCGGCGACCGCGTGACCGCGCTGCTCAACGGCGCCATCCAGGGTGCGGTGTTGACACCGCCCGACACGCTCAACGTGGAAGCCAAGGGCTTTCGCCCACTGCTCGACCTGGCAAGCACCAAGCTGCCGCACCTCGGCCAATCCAGCGTGTCCACGCGAGCCTACGTGTCAGCCCACCGCGATGTCGCCCAGAAATATGTCGATTCGCTCATCCAGGGCATCGCCAAACTGAAGCAGGATCGCGCCTTGAGCATCGAGGTGCTTGGCAAGCGCATCAAATCCGATGACCAGCACGCCATGGGCGTCGCGTACGACTTCTACACGCATGAGATCTTCCCGGCGCTGCCCGAGCCCAAGCCCGAGCTGTTTCAGGACGCGATCACCGAGCTGGGCAAAGAAGACGCCAAGATCCGCACCTTCGATGTCAATTCCATCGTCGACGCGTCGTTCGTCAGGAGCGCAGCCAGCCGCGGGCTGGACAAATCCTGATCGCCGGCGCTAGCGTGGCATGCCGGCTGGCACGACCCATTGCGTCACAGGACGGCCCTCGGCCAGCGCTTTGAGCTCACGGCGCCATTGCTTGCGCCGCAGGATAACGCCCGTGTCTAGCCGGCCCAGGTGCTCCTGTGAGCGATCGGCGATCGGTCCCTGGCCGACCTCGGTGACGTAGTCCTCCACGCGGAACATCTCGTACGTGCTGGTGCACGGATCGAGCTCGGAGATCCGTAACTGCCCCGCCATCACCGTCTCGCCCAGCTCGTTGGCCTGGGCTAGCGCCGCCGATTCGCGCGCGTAGCGGTCGCGGTACGCATCGGCCGCTTCGCCCTGAAGCTCGACGTGATTGATCTCGAATCGCAGACTCGACTCGTCGGTCACGGGCACGGCCCACGTCGTGCGGTCCTCCCACACCGTGTTGTCGTCGCGGGCGCTGGCCACCCCGGTCCTGACGCGGATCTGGTTCACGTTGGGCATGATGGCGTGCAGGTACTCCGGCGGACGGTCGGGCATTTGCAGTGTGGTTCGCAGGCCGTACTCTGTTTCCTCGACGCTCAGCCCGCGCTCCTCGTACATGGCCGAGCGGCCTCGGCGGCTGATAGACTCGCGATGCGTGTACAGCACGTGGAAGCCATCGGGATCGTTGTCCAGCCGATTGAAGTAGTTGCACGGCCAGACCTCGGGCGGCACGGCGACCACCACGCCAGGACGGTCGAAATCGGGATAGTGCCGGAGTGGTGGCGGGCCGCCCTCCCCGAAATAGGCAAACACCAGCCCCAGGTACTCCTGTGTAGGATAGCTGGCGATTTTAATCTTGGCGGCGAAGCCGGATTCCTCACCGGGCTGCTCAACGCACTGGCCCGTAGTGTCGTATTTCCAGCCGTGATAGAGGCAGCGGATGCAATCGCCTTCGACCCAGCCGGTAGACAGCTGCGTGCCGCGGTGAGCGCAGCGGAAGGCGACGAGATGCGGTTCTCCGGACTCGCCGCGGTATAGGGTGAGATCCTCGCTCATGATGCGGATGGGCGTGGCCCGCCCTGCGCTCAGATCCTGGGCGCGATACACCGGCTGCCAGAACATCCGTAAGTAGCGCCCCGCCAGGGTCCCAGGGCGCGTCTCGATGAGCTCCAGATCCTCGTCCAACATCAGTCTTTCCCTTAGTTCGGGATCGCCGTCTTGAGGAAGGCCAGCACTTCCTGCTTGACTCGCTGGTTCTCTTCGCTGGCGTCGTCGAGGTACTGGACTCCTGGCTTCGGAAGGACGTGATCCGGCAAGCTTTCGTTGGAGGTGTCCTGCCGCCGGCTGGGATAACCCGACACTCGGGCAATGGTTTCCTGTCCAGCCCTCGACATCAGCCAGTTGAGGTAGACCTTCGTGGCGTTTGGGTGCGGCGCCTTGTTTATCACGCCCACGCTGCCCCAGCCGGCGTTCAAGTAGGTCGGCTCGCGAATGGCCGGGCCGGGCAGATTCTCAATGGGCACGCCCTTCTTCTTCAGCTCCAGGGCGGCGAAGTCTTGCTGCCCCTGGCCGATCGTGTATTCGCCTCGAGCAACCCATTCCGCCAGCTGGCGGTCCTCTCTGGTGAACACCAGAGCCTGCGTCACCAGCTGCTGGATGTATTCCTTGCCGAGCGTTGGGTTCCGGTAGAACAGGGTCATCATGCTCAGGCCGGAGCCAGCCCCGCGCGGATCGTACATAGCGATCTTGCCCTTCCATTTTGTGTCGAGCAGATCCCGGAAGGAGTGGAAGTCGCTGGCGGAGGCCTGCGACGGGTTGTAAATGAACGGCATGTGCACGCCGCCGGTGAAGATCAGATCGTACTGCCCGGCGCTGTCGGCGAAGTTGTACTTGCCGCCCAGCCATTTCGAGGGATCGGAGTCGTCTGGTCCTACTAAGAAGGGGGCGACCGGATCCAGGGCGTTGGCTGGGAGCAGCGTGGATACGACCGTCGTAGTTCCATGGACGACGAGGTCAGTGCTGAAGCGTCCCGCGGCGCGTTCTGTCAGGAGCTTATTACTGACGTCGGCGCCATTGCCGGCCACCAGCTCCACGCGAATGTCGGGGTAGGCTTTCCGGAAGGCGTCCGTCAGCGATGTCCCGACGTCGGTGCCACTTTGGGAGATGATCGTCATCTGCGCTTCGCGATTGGCCGCCGCGATGACCTCCGGCCAGCCCACCGCTGCTCCGGATTGTGCGGACGTAGACGTTGGAGCCGAGCTCGGCGGGCTGCCAGTCGAGCAAGCAGATCCCGTTGCCAGCGCCAGCGCCGCTGTGCACCAGAGAATCCAGGGCGGTCTCATGGTCTTGCTCCTTAGCGCCAGGGGTGGACCGACACGTGGACGGCGTCCGCCGGCCCGGTGCCGGCGATGGCGCCGATGGCGTCGTGCACTTGGGCCAGGCTGAAGCGGTAGTTGGCAACTTCTTCGAGCGGATACTTGCTGCTGGCGATCGTGCGCAGAGCCATCTCGACCGCGGTATAGCTATGGCCTCTGGCTCCTTTCACGCTCAGGCACTTGCGCGACAGCATCTCCATTGGGAAACCGTCAATAGGCGCGCGGGCTGGAATCACTACCAGTGTGCCCCGAACCTTGAGCAGATCGATTGCAGGCAGCACCGTCGTTGTCGTGCCAGCCGCCACGTCTATGACGACGTCGACTCCCGCCCCGGCCGTAGAGTTCAGGACCTGCTCGCGCAAGTCCTCGCGCTCGACATCCACGGTGGCGTCGGCCCCGAGCTTGCGAGCCACCTCCAGGCGATGCTCGTCCCGGGCCAAGCCGGCGACGATAACGCGCTCGGCGCCGGCTTCGCGGGCCGCCACCAGGCAGCCGAGGCCCTGCTGGCCCGGTCCCTGGATGAGAACGGTCTTGCCCGGTCCCGCTCCTCCTTCGAGGTAAGCCCATTGCCAACCATTGCCGAATGGGATGGCCAGCGCCGCGTGCTCGTCCGGCACATGCTCCGGCACCTTGTGAAAGCGGAGATTGGGGCGGAGGTACAGGTACTGGCTGAAGCCGCCCGCCCGCGAGGGCTGGTACGCCGGTAGGCTGCCGTCGGGCGGCCGCGCGCCTTCCGGATCGCCTTCGTGCGGACAGAAGCCGAAGTAGCCCGACAAGCACGATGGGCAGTGGCCGCACACCTGGTAACCCTCCAGGGCGATCCGGTCGCCTTCGCGGAGGCCCCAGCGCCGGGCCGCCAGCCCGCCGATGCGCGCGACGCGGCCGACGTTCTCGTGGCCCATGATGAACGGACCGTGCTCGAGCGGCAACTGGTAATCGTGGACATCGGCTCCGCACACGCCGCAGGCAAGCACTTGCAGGAGACCGGCGTCGTCCGGGATCTCGGGCATGGGAAACTCCCGGAGCTCCGTCTGAAGCGGGCCGACTTTCACCGCAGCAAGGACGCTGGCCACGGCTCCTCCCTAGTGGCTGCTCGCCGTGGCGAGCTCCGGCGGCTTGGCCGCTGCCGGCAATGGCGTGGCCCCATCCTCGAACAGCGACCGCCATTTGTCATACGTTCGCTTCCGTAGCTCTTCGCTATTGCGGTTCACTGGCGGAAAATCATCCTTCCACTCCCACGGCCGGCAGGCGATGATCAGCGCTCTGCTATTGGTCAGGCTCCGCTGGCCCTTCAGCGCTGGCGGAATGCGCGGGTCGAGCGGGCTGGCAGGGCAGTCGGTCTGAATCTCGAAGGTCGTGGCGGGATCGCTGCGGCTAGCGATGGCCCACAGCACTTCTTGCGCGTTCGATGGATCGATGTCGTCGTCGACGACCACCACGAGCCGACACATGGTGTGCATCAGGCCCGAGGCGACCCGCCCCACCTGGCGGGCGTGACCGGCGTACTGCTGCGTAACGGACACGACCGTCACGAACTCGCCGCCAGCGTTGAGCGGATACACGCCCTTGATGCCGGCCAGGCCGGCTTTCTCCAGCCCATCCCAAATCGTCAGGACGCTGCGCGCCGGCGGGCAGGCAATCGTCAGCACCGGCGGCTTGAGCGGTGGATCGCCGTGCAGCAGCGGATCGTTCCGGTAGTACACGGCCTGCACTCGAATGACCGGTCGCTCTTTCCGGCCGCCGGCGTAGTAGCCGGTGTATTCGCCGAAAGGACCTTCGATGCGCTGGTCCTCGCTTGGCGGGGGAACCTCGCCCTCGATGATGAGCTCGGCGTTGGCCGGCAGGGGCAGCCCCGTCCTCGGTCCGCGGAAGACCTCCTCCGGCTCGCCGCGCAGGTAGCCGGCGTAGTGGTACTCGGTTGAGCCCCAGGGCAGGCCTTCGGCTGAGGCCAGGAACAGCGCGGGATCGAGCGAGATGGCCACGGCCACGGGCGCGCGCTTACCGGCGGCCCACCACTTCTGCATATGCAGGTTGCCGTGGTGATAGGGGGCAATGTCCACGGCCGTGGTCTTTTCGTCGTGGAGCATGCAGCGGTAGGTGCCGAGGTTCACCCAATCCTCGTCGGGATCGCGTGTGATCACGGCGCAGCCGGTGCCGAAATAAGGGCCGCCGTCCAGCTCATGCCAGAGAGGCACCGGGAACTTGGTGAGGTCGACGTCAGCGTCTTCATCGACGTTTTCCATCACGGCGCTCCAGGTCACTTCGACGGGCTCGACAGGCCGGTAATGGCGCAGCTTGTCGCGCCAGGCCTTGAACATATCGAACTCTGAAACGTCCTCGGGCAGTCCCATGGCGATGGCGCTGCGCAGCGGCGTGGAGTAGGGCTTGGCTGCGATGCGGTAGTTCTTGGGATAGCCCTTGATGCTCTCGAACAAGAGCATCGGCCCCATCCGCTCGCACATCAGCTCGGTAAGCGCGCCGATCTCCAGCTTGCAGTCGGCCCCCTCGACCACCTTCAGGTTGCCGCGGCGCTCGATCTCGGCTACGAACGACCGGAAGTCCTTCCAAACCATGTGTTCTCTCCCTCTGTTTCTCAGGCTGTGGACGCGACGTGATGCATGTCCGACACACCCTGGGGCTCGCGCCAGTCCGTCAGCGGGCGGCCTTCGGCTAAGGCACGCAGCTCGCGCTGCCAGATCTTGCGAACCAGGATCAAGCCTGCGTCCACGCGGCCCAGGTGCTCGTGCTCGCGGTCGGCGATCGCTCCCTGGCCCACTTGGGTGGAATAATCCTCGACTAGAAACAGCTTGTAGGTGCTGAAGTCCGGCCCGGCATCCTGGATCCGCGTCTTTCCCGCCAGCACTTGCTCCGCCACGGCGTTCAACTCGCTGGCGGGCAGCTCGCCTGCGTTCTCCCGGCGCCGCCGGTACGCCTCCGCGGCCGGCCCCGTCAGATGAACCAGCTCCACCTCGAAGCTGACCGAGTGCTCGTCGTCGCTAGGAACTCGCCAGAACATGCGGTCCGCCCACATGTGCGCCGCATCCGCCAGGGTGCCCTCCATCATTACCTGGGCGCGTACCTGGTTCACGTTCGGCATATGAAAGTGGAGGTACTCGGGCGAAGCGCCACGGACCGCGAAGCTGGTCCGCACCCCGTACTCCGTCTCCTCGGCAGAGATATCGCGCACAGCCAACCGTTCGAGCTTGCCCGAGCGGGTGATTGAGGTGCGGTGCGTCCAGGGTACGTGGCCAGCATCGGCCGCGTTGTCGATGCGGTTGAAGTAATTGCAGGGCCAGGCCTCCACGGGGCCAACTTCCAGCACGCCTGGTTTCTCGAAATCCGGATAGCGCCGCGGCGGCGGAGCCTCACCCTCGCCCAAGTAGGCGAAGATGAGTCCCAGGTACTCCTGCGTGGGGTAGCTTTGGATGCGCACTTTGGCGGCGAAGCCGGAGTCCTCGCCGGGCTGCTCGACGCACTGGCCGGAAGCATCGTATTTCCAGCCGTGATACAGGCAGCGGATGCAATCGCCTTCCACCCAACCACTGGACAGCTGAGTGCCGCGGTGCGCACAGCGGCTGGCTATGAGGTGCGGCTGGCCGCCTTCACCTCGGTACAGGGTCAAGTCCTCGCTCATGATCCGGATAGGCACGGCGCGGCCGGCCGGCATGTCCTTGGCGCGGTAGACGGGCTGCCAGAAGCGCCGCATGTAGCGGCCGGCCACGGTCCCGGGCCCGGTACGCACGACGTCCAGCCAGTCTTGCTCGTCCGTGATTTAGGGTCCTCCGCCCTCTGCCGGCGTCAAGAACCCGTCCGCGCGGAGCTTCGCCATGAACGAGCCGTCGATGACTTGATCGGTGGTCAGACTTGCGTAGCGAGCCGAGTCGATGCCTCGGAGTGCCGTGAGGATCGTGTCGAGAGCCAAGGCGTAAGGCGTGTGCATAGCGGTTTTTCTGCTTTCAGCGGCGTACACATCCGCAACCAGCGGGTCGTCCGGCTGGCGCTTCAGGTCCTTGGCCATGGAGGCGATGGCCTCAGACCGATTGTTGGGGTCTTGCATGAACCTGCCACCTTGGATAAGGCCTTTCAGGATCCCCGACGCGATGTCAGGGTTGGCGCGAGCGAAATCGGCATTCACGGTGACGCCGCCGGCAGCGTAGGGAATCTGCTTCTGGCTCAGGCTGACGATCAGCTGCATGCCCTGCTTCTTGGCTTCGGCCGCATACTGGTCTTCGTCGAGGATCGCGGCGTCGATCTGGCCGCTTGACAAGGCGGTCCATCGCGCCGGTGAGTTGCCAACGGTGCGGGTATTAACGTCTCTATCGGCATTGAGGCCCAACAGCGCCAGAGCCATTCGGAGCGAGATGTCCGACGTATCGCCCTTAACTCCAACA
>DATGVV010000678.1:0-6804 GCA_035299885.1 Chloroflexota bacterium
CGGGCGGCGAACAGCAGGATGGCGGCGGCGGCGGCGGCATTGAGGGACTCGGCGCCTTCGGCCATGGGAATGGTGACTCGCTGGCTAGCCAGGTGCGAAGCGGCTTCCGAGGGGCCGTGCGCTTCGCTGCCGATCACAATCGCGGACGGCGCCGACCAGTCCAGCGCCCAGTACGGCGTCCCCTTGTGCGCGGTAGCCAGCAGCAGCCGGCGGTCGCCGACAAGGGCCGGCAGCTCCGCCCAATCGGCGTCCACGGCCAGCGGCAGGTGGAACTGAGCGCCCATGCCGGCGCGCACCGCCTTGGGACTCCACAGATCCGTGGTTGTGCGCGTCGCGACGACCGCGGCGGCGCCGGCGGCTCTGGCCGTGCGAAGCATGGTGCCAACATTCCCAGGATCGGCGATGCCGTCCAGCACCAGCAGGTGGCCCTCGGCCGGCAGCTTGGGCTGCGTTGGCGCCTCCACCGCGGCCACCACGCCCTGCGATGTCACAGTCTCGGACACCAACGGTAGCAGGCGCTCGTCGATCTGCTCGGCGGCCGCCAAGCGTTCGAGCCGCCGCCGCAGGGCGCGGCCGGCGGCAGTCGAGCTCAGCCGCTCGGGCGCATACAGGATCGCTTCGATGCGCAAACGCGAGCCAAGCGCTTCCTCGAGCAGGCGAATACCCTCGACCAGGCATAGGCCAAGGGCGCGTCGGTGCTTGCGCTCGGCAAGCGAGCGCAGCAGCCTGATTCTGGGGTTAGAAGGGCTGGTGATCACCGCGAGGGCCTAGCCCTCGACAGCGGTCTCCCTGATGAGCTGGGCGAAGGCGTCTGGGTCGCGGACGGCCAGGTCGGCCAGGATCTTCCGATCGATGATGATGTTCGCCTGCTTGAACTTGTTCATCAGCACGCTGTAGGACAGGCCATTCAGCCGGGCGGCGGCGTTGATGCGGACGATCCACAACCGCCTGAAGTCGCGCTTGCGGGTACGGCGGTCGCGATACGCATAGCGCAGCGACTTCATGAGCGACTCGTGCGCCGGCCGGAACAGCTTGCTCTTGGCGCCCTTGTGGCCCTTAACGGCCTCGAGGACCTTCTTGTGCTTCTTGTGAGCCGGAACGCCCCTCTTTACCCGTGGCATGCCGAGCGGCCTCCTACTTCCATTTCAGCCCAGGCAAGAGCTTCTTGGCCAGCTTGGCGTCGGCGCCGGTCAGCTCCAGGTCCTGCTTCATCTTGCGCTGCATGGCTTTCGACTTGTGCAGGCGGTGATTGGTGCCGACCTTGCCGCGCAGCACCTTGCCGGTACCGGTGATCTTGAAGCGCTTGGCCGTGCCCTTGTGGGTTTTGACTTTAGGCAACGTAATTCCTTAGGACAGTACAGTTCGGGGACAGCGGGGAAGTATAGCAGCCCGAGCTAGACGGTAGGTGTGCGCTTGTTGGCCGCCTTTTCCTGCTTGGCCTTGCGCTTCTCTTTCAGCGTGCTGCCGGGTTTCTTTTTCGCTTCGGCTTTAACTCGATTCTGATCCTTGGCCATAAGACACCCTCCAGCTAACGTGCTGTATAAATCCTACACAAGTTCAGCGCTGCCTGAGCCGTGGATCGAGCGCGTCGCGGATGGCGTCGCCCAGGAAATTGAAGCACATGACGGTCAGCAGGATGGCCGTGCCGGGGCCAATCGCCATCCACCAGAAGTTGTTCACCAAATAGCCGCGAGCGACGTTCAGGTCGAAGCCCCAGCTGGGCGTCGGCGGCTGCGTGCCCAGCCCAAGGAAGCTCAAAGTCGCCTCGGCCAGGATGGCCAGGGCGATGGTCAAGGTCGCCTGCACGATGAGCGGATTGGCGATGTTAGGCACAACGTGCCGGAACACAATGCGCCAGGCTCGCCCGCCAGCCACGCGCGCCGCCTGCACGTATTCGGCTCCGCGCACTTGCAGCACCTGGCCGCGCGCCAGCCGGGCGAAGATCGGAATATTCACCACGCCGATGGCGATCACGGCGTTCTCCAGCTTGGGGCCCAACGCCGAGGTGATGGCGATGGCCAGAAGGATGGCCGGGAACGCCAGCAGCGCGTCGATGAAGCGCATCAGCAGGGTATCGGTCCAACCTCCGCGATAGCCCGCCAGAATGCCAAGCGTGGCTCCCACCACCAGGCCGATGGTGACCGAGATGAAGCCCACTTGCAGCGACACCCGCGCGCCCCAGATGACGCGTGAGATGACGTCGCGCCCGAGATTGTCCGTGCCCAGCAGGAAGGCCGCGCCGGGAGGGCGGTAGGCCAGCGCCGGATGCGTGTCCACCGGGTTGTAGGGCGCCAGCACCGGCGCAAGCAGCGCCGCCAAGCTCAGCAGCAGGATGAAGCCGGCGCCGACGAGGATGCGCGGGTAGCGGCCCAGGCGCAGCGCGAACGGTGCGCCTGGCCGCGCCGGAAGGCTAGCTGTAGCTAATTCGAGGGTCGAGGTAGACATACAGAATATCGACCAGCAAGCTGGCAAACATGAAGACCAGCGCGGCAAACAACACCGCGCCCTGAACCACAGGGTAGTCGCGCTGGAAGATGCCGTTCACGGCCAGCCGGCCGATGCCCGGCCAGGCGAAGATGGTCTCCGTGACAAAAGCGCCCTCCAGTACCAGCCCAACCTGTATCCCAACCACGGTCGCCACCGGGATCAGTGCGTTGCGCAACGCGTGGCGCGTCAGGACCCGGCGGGCGGCCAGGCCTTTGGCTCGAGCGGTCCGCACGTAGTCCTGCGCCAGTGTCTCGAGCAGACTGGAGCGCATCAGCCGCAGACTGATGGCGGCGTTGACCGTGCCCAGGCTGATCGCCGGCAGGACGAGGTGACGCAGATTGTCCAGTGGGTCGTCGGGAAACGAGGTGAAGCCACCCGGCGGCAGCAGGCGCAGGTAGAGGCCGAACACCAGGATCAGCAGGATGCCCAGGAAGAAGTTCGGCAGAGATACCCCGAAGAGGGGCAGCGCGCCGGCCACCAAGCCGGTGGCGGAATCCTTTCGCACCGCGCTAATGATGCCGGCCGGTAGGGCCACCGCCAAGGCGAACACGAGAGAGGCGAAGCCGAGCTCGAGGGTAGCCGGGAAGCGGTCGATGATGGCTTGGAGCACGGGCTCGTGGCTCTTGATCGAAAAGCCCAGGTTGCCGTGCAGCAGGTTGCCCAGGTAGACCAGGTACTGGACCGGCAGCGGCTGGTCCAACCCCAACTGATGCCGGAAGGCGACCACTGACTCGGGTGAAGCCTCCTCGCCCAGGTAGGCCAACGCAGGATCCCCCGGCGTGAGGCGGATGAGGACGAAGACGATGATGGTGACCATCACCGCCACCGGTAGCATCAGCGCCAGGCGGCGCAGAATGTAGGTCGTCAAGTCGTTAGGTGTTAGTTGTTAGTCCCCGCCCGGCTGACGCCTGACGCCTCGTCACCTCAACCACACCCCCTCGAGCCGGATGATCGCGTCGCCCACGAAATCGTAGTTCTGCACTTTCTTGGTGTACAGGCCCCACGCTGGCTGGAAGTTGATCCACGCCCGCGGGGCATCCTGGGCCAGGATTTTCATCGCCTGTGAGTAGAGCTGCTGGCGCTCATCCTGCGTCTGAGCGCGGCGGGCCTTGTCCAGCAGGTCATCCAGCTCTTTGTTTGAGTACTGGCCGTAGTTCATGCCGCCGGTGCTGTGGACGTGGTTGTAGACCTCGCCGTCGGGATCGATGCGCCCGCTCCAGCCAAACTGGCTGACCTGGAAATCGTGCTTGGAGGCCTGGTCGATCTGCTTGGTGAACTCCAGCACGTTGAGGTTCACGGCCATGCCAGCCTCCGCCAGCTCATCTTTGATGAGCTGCGCCTCCTGGATGTCCTGCGGATTGTTACTCACGTCTAACGTGAAGCTCACATTGGACTTGCCCGCCTCCGACAGCAGCTGCTTGGCCTTGTTCACGTCGTGACTGAACGGCTTGGCCACGCTGGCGTCGTAGGCCCAGCTGATGGCCGGCGTCATCGGGTTCTGCGCCTCGGCATCCACGTTGAAGAAGACCGTCTTCAGGATCTGCGGCCTGTCGATCGCATAGTTGACGGCTAGCCGAACGTTCTTGTCGTCGAATGGCGGCCGTTTGGTATTGAAGATCAAGCCGGCCCAGGCCAGGCCAGGCGCGTCTTTGTAGACCACGTCGGGATTCTGCTTCGCGTCGGCAACGTCCTTCTCGGCCAGCCGGTAGATGACGTCCTGGTCGCCGGTTTTCAGGTTTGTGAGCCGCACGTTCTGGTCAGGGAAGAAGCGGTACGTGACCTTGTCGGTGTAGGGCAGCTTGTTACCGCTGGCGTCGCTTTTCCAGTAGTTGGGGTTCTTTTCCAGCGTGATGTGATCGCCCTTGGCCCATTCCACGAACTTGAAGGCGCCCGTGCCGCCGCCGGCCGGGTTGCGCGTGAAGTCCTCGCCGCCCTTCTTCACCGCGTCGGGCGAGACGATCATGCCCGCGCGATCGACCAGCGTGGCCAGGAACGGAGCCGACGGGCCTTTCAATGTCACCTTCACCGTGGCTGGGTCAACCACGTCTACCGAGGCGACGTCGCTCAGCTCGGCTTTGCGCGGCGAGGTGTCGGTGTTGCGGTTGCGATCCAGGCTGAACTTGACGGCTTCGGCGCTGAAATCGGCGCCGTCATGGAACTTGACGCCCTTGCGCAGGTGGAAGACGTACGTCGCCGGGTCGGACTGGTCCCAGCTGTCGGCCAGCGCCGGCACGATCTTCAAGTCCTTGTCGATGGCGACCAGCGAGTCGTACATGTTGTACATGACCTGGCGGTCGACGACGAGGGCCGACTTCATGGGATCGAGATTGGCTAGCTCGCTGTCGAGCCCCACACGGATGGTGCCGCCCATCTTTGGGGCGCCGGCCTGGGCACCTGCCGAACCGGCAGCCTTCTCGCTGGCGCCTGGCGCGGCCGGCGGGGCGGTGCCGCCACAGGCGGCCAGAACCAGCACCAGGGACAGAGCGAACGGAATGGGGGAGCGCAGCATCGCGTTCAGCCTCCTTGGGAGTCTTCTGAGCTAGCGTACCAGGAGGGTTACAATGCCCCGGACTATGAGCAGACATCGGCCGGTCGTTATGGCCAGCAACGGTATCGTGGCCAGTGGCCACCCCCTCGCCTCCGCGGCAGGTATTCGGGTCATGCAAGAAGGGGGCAACGCCTTCGACGCTATTGTGGCTACCGCCGCCGTGGTAGCCGTGACCAAACCGTCCATGACCGGCCTCGGCGGCCATAATCTGGCTCTCATCTGGAACGCCAAGAGCCAGGAATTGGCGGCGCTGGACGCCAACGGCCCAGCCCCCGCGGCAGCCACCCGGGAACGATACAAGGACGGCATTCCCGAGCACGGGCCGCTGGCGGCATCGGTCCCGGGAACGGTCGCGGGGTGGGATGCGCTGCTGTCGCGCTTTGGTACGCGCCGCCTCGCCGACCTGCTGCAGCCCGCCATTCAGTACGCCGAGCAGGGTTTTGCAGTCAACTACCTGCTGCACGGCGAGATCGCTGGCCAGCAGGATGCGCTGCGCCGCTGGCCCACCAGCGCGGCGGTGCTGCTGCCCGGCGGCAAGGTGCCCGAACCCACGGACGTGCTGCGCCAGCCGGACCTAGCTGGCTCGCTGAAACTGATTGCCCAGCACGGGCCGAGCGTGTTCTACGAGGGCGAGATTGCCCAGCGCATCGGCGAGTTCATGGCCGCAAACGGCGGCATCGTAGCGGCCGCCGACTTCAGCGGCTTCCAGCCGCGCTGGCGGCAGCCGTGGCACGTGACCTACCGTGACGTGGACTTCTACGGCCAGCCGCCGCCGTCGCAAGGGTTCATCATCGGCCAGGAGCTGAACGTCTTCGAAGGCTATGACCCCGCTTCGATAAGCGAACCGGACCGCATCCACGTCATGGTCGAGGCCAAGAAGCTGGCCTTCGCCGATCGCACCCGCTACCTATGCGATCCCGAGTTCACCCCTGTGCCGTTGGACGTGCTGCTGTCCAAGGACCATGCCTCCCGCCAGCGAGAGCGCATCGGCGCCTCGGCGGCCAGTGGCGTTAAAGCGCTGGACTTGGCGCTGGCCGGCGGCGAGACGACCTACATGTGCGCGGTGGACGGCGAAGGCAACGCCGTGTCGTTCATCCAGAGCCTGTTCCACAATTTCGGCTCCTGCGTGATAGCCGGCGACACCGGCATCCTGCTCAGCAATCGCATGTGCGGCTTCTCCACGGAAGCCGGGCACCCGAACGTGGTCGAGCCGCGCAAGCGGCCGTCGATGACGCTGAACACGTGCATGATCTTTCGCGACGGCCGGCCGTGGATCGTGTACGGCACGCCAGGCGCCGACGCCCAGGTGCAGACCAACTTTCAGCATGCCGTGGACTGGGTCGACTTCGGCATGGACGTCCAGACCGCCATCGAGTCGCCGCGCTATCGCCACCTGCCCGGGAACAAGCTGCTGCTGGAGAGCCGCTTCGCGCCAGAGACAATCGAGGCTCTGCGGGCCAAAGGCCATGAGGTCGTGGTCGGCGGGCCGTGGGAGAAGGAGACCGGCGGCGCCCAAGCGATCATGATCGACCCGCGCAGCGGCGTCCTCCAGGGCGGCGCCGACCCCCGCCGCGAAGGCTACGCCATCGGCTTCTAGAGCTGCCCCCAACGGGCGTAGGCGGCGTCGTACTCTTCGGGCGAATTGACGTTGACCCGCACCAGCTCGGTCTCCACGTCGACATAGCGGATTTCCGCTTCGTGACGGGTCATGACCTCGCGCAAGCCCTCGCGCTCTTCGGTGATGGCCTGCAGCTCGGGGAAGAGGGCGC
>DATGVV010000679.1:0-3822 GCA_035299885.1 Chloroflexota bacterium
TCGACCGCGCGACGCAGGGCCTCTACCCGCCGGGCTCGACCTTCAAGCTCATCACCTCGGCCGCGGCGCTGCAGGAGCACGTGGTGAGTCCGACCACCGGCGTCTCGGTGGGCGCGTGCTGGGGAGGCGGCATCAACTTCTGCAACTGGGAGTCGCGCGGCTACGGCGGCATGAACGTCGTGGACGGCATCGCCCAGTCGAACGACATCTGGATGGCCACCGTTGTCGCCGGCAGCGGCAGCGTGCGCGGCATGGGCATCGACAAACTGTCGTGGTACGCGCAGCAGTTCGGCCTGACGCGCCAGCTGGGGATCGATCTGCCATTCGAGCAAAAAGGCTTGATGCCGACCACCCAATGGAAAGCCGCGAACTTCGACGCGCCGGACGAGAAGGTATGGTACACGGCCGACTCGCTGTTTGCCGCGATCGGCCAGGGCTTCGACACCGCCACGCCGCTGCAGATGCTGAACGTAGCGGCCACAGTGGCGAATGGCGGCAACCTGCTGTCTCCGCACGTGGTCAAGGCCATCGTGAACTCGAATGGAGCGCTGCTTCGCCGCGTCGACCCGCAGCTCAAGCAGCGGGTGCCCGTTGACCCACAGTATCTCGAGGTAGTCCGCCAGGGAGCTCGCAAAGGCGTGGTCAGCGGCTCGTCGGTGGCCACCAACCTGCACGAGGTCAAGATCGCCGGCAAAACAGGCACCGCCGAGTTCGTGGTCAACGGCCCGGATGGCAAGCCGCTGCGCGACCGAGAGGGGCACCTGCCGACCAACGCCTGGTGGATCGGTTTTGCGCCCTACGACAATCCGCAGATCGCCGTGGCGGTATGGGTGCACGACGCGGGTGAAGGAGCGGCGTTCGCGGCGCCCGTGGCCCGCAAGATCTTCGCTCGCTACTTCCACGTGTCCGACGTACGCAACCCGTGGGGCTGCGACACACTCCAGACCACGCCCAGCTACTGCGCCAACTACCAGGACTGGGTGAAGCAGAAGGTGGTGTACGGCGATCCCATCCAGCGGGAGAGCGCGGAAGAAGACTTCCACGATCCCAGCTTCGCGATGCCCAAGGACCTTCAAACGACCAGCAGTCCGACACCGACGGCCAAAGATGCGCGCTGACGCGCGCGACACCCTCACCCTAGCCCTCTCGCGGAAGCGGGCCAGGGGAGTATGGCCATGATCTGGAAGAAGTGGTCTCTGTGGCGGCACTTCGACTACGTGCTGCTCGCTACGTCGCTGCTGCTGATCGCCTATGGCATCGTGATGGTCTACAGCGCCACGCTCGCGGACAGCCCGAGGGATGGCTCATTCTTCAGCACCTTTCCTGGCCACCAGGCGGTGTTCGCGGTTGTAGGCATCGCGCTGCTGGTCATCTTCACAGCGATCGACGCGCGGCTGGTCCAATCGGCGGGCTATCCAATCTACGTCGCCAACCTGCTGCTGCTGGTCGCGGTAGCGGCCATCGGCGCCCGTTCGCACGGCGCGCAGCGCTGGATCGACGTGGGCTTCTTCCGGTTCCAGCCCTCTGAGCTGGCCAAGCTGCTGATCATCCTGACCTTGGCCAAGTTTTTCGCCGACAACCGGCACCGGCTGCACCTGTTCCGCTACGTGCTGCTGTCGCTGGCCATCATCGGCATCCCGGTTGTGCTGGTGTATGTGCAGCCGGACTTTGGCACAGCCATGGTGCTGCTGGCCATCTGGGTCGGCATGGCCATCGTGGCCGGGGTGCGCCTGGCCCACCTAGGCCTGCTGGCCGCCGCCGTCGGTTTGGCAGCGCCGCTGGTCTGGCAGTTCATGAAGGATTACCAGCGCACGCGGCTGCTGATCTTCCTGAACCCTGAGTCCGACCCCTCGGGCGAGGGCTACAACATGATCCAGTCGCGCATTAGTGTGGGCTCGGGCGGCTGGTTGGGCCAGGGCTTCGCGCACGGCACGCAGAGCCAGCTCGATTTCCTCAAAGTCCAGCACACGGATTTCATCTTTGCCGTGCTCGGCGAGGAGCTGGGCTTTCTGGGCGCCATGGCGCTGTTCCTGCTGTTCGTCATCCTGCTGTTCCGAGTGGTCCGCTCAGCGTCCATGCAAAAGGACGTGTTTGGGCGGACGTTCGCGGCCGGCGTAGCCAGCATGCTGATGTTCCAGATTTTCATTAACGTTGGGATGACCATTGGCTTGATGCCGGTAACGGGCATCCCGCTGCCGTTCATCAGCTACGGCTCCTCCAACCTGCTGACGACGCTGATTGCCCTGGGCTTGCTTCAAAGCCTGCTCACGCGCAGCCAGAAAACCGCCTGGGACGGCTGGGCCTCCGGGTGAGGACCGCGGCGCTCGGTCTCCTGCTGGTCGTGCTGGCCGCGTGCGCCGGCGTGGGAGCTCCGGCGGCCACGCCTACGCCAGCTCTCACCGAGCAGGAGATCGCTCAGCGCGCCGTGGACAGGCTCGGCGCGCTGAGCAGCTTCCATTTCGAGCTGGCCACGGACACGGGCGGGAAACCGCTGGGCAGCACCGCCTTCGCGCTGGTATCCGCCAGCGGTGACGCCGCCCGGCCAGACAAGCTCTCGGCCTCGCTGCAAGCCAGCGTCGGCGGTTTCGTGGCTGCCGTGAGCTACGTGTCGGCCGGCGGCAAGCACTTCATGACCGATCCCATCTCACGCCAGTGGATGGAGGTGCCGCCGCAGTTCAACACCATCGCCGTGTTCTCGCCCGAGACGGGCGCCCCGGCGATCGTCAAGAGCCTGCAAGGCCTCAAGAGGCAACCCACCGAGCAGGTCGAAGGTGTCGACAGCTACCACCTGGCGGGCACGGCTCCCGGCGACGTGCTGCTGCCGCTGCTCGGTGCCGCCGCGCCAGCCCAGCTCAAGGCGGACGTGTGGATCGGCAATGGCGATTTCCTGACCCGGCGGATCACCCTGACGGGGGCCATCCTGCAAGGCGAACCTGAGACCACCGTACGCACGCTCAAGCTCAGCAGGTTCGATCAGCCGGTGGACATCCAAGCCCCCACGCCGGGCACGCCAGCCAGCTGAAGAACCCCGCCTTCGCGCTCGTTGTCGCCACCGCGGGCGTGTTCCTGGCGGCGCTGGATCAAACCGTGATCCTGACGGCGATCCCCGAAATGCTGCAGGACGTGCACGTCCCTCTCACGCAGCTCGACCAGGCCTCCTGGATCGTGACCGGCTACCTCCTCGGCTACGTGTCGGTGCTGCTGCTCATGGGCCGCTTGAGCGACGTCTACGGACGGCGCTCTGTGTACGTTGTCGCGCTGGCGGTGTTCGCCCTCGGGTCGGTGGCCTGCGCGCTGGCGCGTGACCTGTGGTGGCTGGTCGCCGCCCGCATCTGCCAGGCTATTGGGGGCGGCGCGCTGCTGCCCGTGACGTTCGCTCTGGCGGCGGACGAGCTCCCGCGAGCGAGGCGCGCGTTCTGGCTGGGCGCCATCGGCGCGGCGGCAGAAGCCGGCGGCGTCCTGGGCCCGCTGTATGGGGCAGCCATCGTGCAGCACTTCGGCTGGCGCTGGATCTTCTGGCTGAACGTGCCGTTGGCGGCGGGAATTGGCCTGCTGCTGTGCAAACCCTCACCCCGATCCTCTCCCAGAGGGAGAGGGAGTGGCATCGATTATCTCGGTGGGGCGCTGTTCGCGCTGGCGCTCGCGGCGCTCACGGTAGGACTGAGCGGCTCGAGCGATCCGACGCGATCCGCCTCGCCCATCCAGCTGCAGCGAGCGCTGCCGCTGACGGCGCTGGCGCTGATCGCTGGCTGGCTGTTCTTATGGCAGCAGCGGCGAGTCGCGGCCCCACTGGTGCCTCTGCGGCTGTTCCGGGCACGGCCC
>DATGVV010000680.1:0-3057 GCA_035299885.1 Chloroflexota bacterium
GGCTACTTAGAAATAAGCAGGGACGAACTTGTTGAGGACCTTTTCGGTCCCTAGCTCGTCAGAAGATGTGGCGCGCCACTTGAACCAGCAGCTGTTTCGACGGCCGGACAACGCATCGAATTGCGAGCGCAGGTCGCCCACAGCTGCTACCGATCGCTGCCGATGAGATTACACCAACCGAGCTTTGCTGGCCGATAGTCTCAGGCCAAACGCTGCTAAGCCCCTATGGTATCCTGCCGCAACTACAGCCCGGGAGCAGCCCCATGAGCGCCGACAGCCCCATGCGCATTCGCGGCATCTATCGTTCGCCCTCACACTTGCCGATCTGGGCGGTGCTGCAGGGAGCAGGCATTTGGGGCGACGTTGGCCTCAAGCTGACCTCGTTCGAGTACGTCGACGATTCGACCATTGCCGAAGGCATGCTGCTCGAAGGCGAGGTCGACTTCATCTCGGGCAACCACATCAGCACCTATACCCTGTTCGCCCGCGGCGCGCCAATCGTCCACCTGACCTCGCCCAGCAACAGCGTCCACGACGCGCTGGTTATGCGCCAGCCCATCTCGTCCATTGCCGAGCTGCAAGGGAAACGCATCGGCGAGACCGCCATCACCGGCCCCGACGGCGGCTACGCCCACAACCGCGGCAACCATCTGCTGACACTCAAGCGCGATGGCGTGCAGCCCGACGAGGTGACCTGGGTGGAGCTGGCGCCCAAGATGTCCGACGAGTTCCGCCACGCCCAGCGGTCGGCCTTGGAGGATGGGCTGATCGACGCCACCTTCGTGAGTGGCAGCGGCAGTGAGTATGAGGCGGCCGGCTTCCACGTTACGCGGCCGGAGCGGCTGCCGATGATCAATGGCCCGACCATTACCTGCTCGAGCGACACGCTGCGCAAGCGGCAGGGGTTGGGCGAGCAGCTGGTGAAGGCCGAGGTGCTGGGCATCCATTTCGCGCACGCGCACCCGGAGGAGACCGATCGCATCCTGGCGGACCTGACGAAGCGCGAGGACGCTAGCCGCCCGTATGCGCGCGAGCGGATTCTCCGAATGCCCCGCAAACCCTATCCCGAGCTGGAGGCCCTGGCCAATGCGTACGAGCTGGCTTGCATCCAGCGCCCCGAGACTAGGCAGATCAGCCCGGTTTCGCTCTGGGACCTGCACTACCTGCGAGAGTTGGACGACAGCGGTTTCATCGATGCGCTGTATGCGTAAAACTTTTCCTCTCCCACCGCGGTGGGAGAGGCTAGGTGAGGGAACCTGGCGCGCGGCGGCCGCAGTCCTTGCGCTGCTGCTCACGGCTTGCGGGACGGCCGCCCCGGCGCCAGCTGGCGCAGCTTCCAAGCCGGCCCAGGTCCGTGCGTCTGGCCTCACCCACGTCAAGGTCGCCCTCACCAGCAAAGCCACCGGCGGCCTGTACCTCTATGTCGGTCGCAACCTCGGCATCTTCCAGAAGCATGGCCTCGATGCCGAGATTGTGATTGGCCAGTCGGCGGCTTTGGTGACCGGCCTCAACCAGGGCGATCTCGACTTCATGGGCACCATCCCTTCGGCCATCCAAGGCGCCGAGCAGGGGTTGCCCATCCGGGGGGTGTTCGTCGCCAAGGACCATCCCGAGTATGTGCTGGTTGGAGATACCGGCATCACCCAAATCAGCCAGCTGAAGGGTAAGGAGCTGTCCGGCAGCGTGCCGACTCAGCTCCCCACGCAAATGCTCCAGCAGCTACTGCGCCTCAATGGCTTGCAGCCGTCGGACTACACCGTCATCCCGGTTGCCGACGACAACGCCCGCACGGCGCTGGTCCAGCAGCATCGCGTGGCGGCCGGCATCCTGGGCCTGTCCCAGGCGATGCCGCTGCTCGATGCCGGGCATCCCCTGCTCGATACCACGTTGGAAAAGGTCTATAACCCCAGTAATGGGCTGGCCACCACAATGAGCACTATTCAAAACCGGCGCGAGCTGGTTCAGCGTGCCGTGGACGCCGCGCTCGAAGCGACCCACGTGGCGGCCACGGACAAGGCTCGCACCACCGACGTGCTGATGAAGGAGTTCGGCCACACCGAGGCCAACGCCAGCCGCGTGTTCGATCTGCTGAAGCCGTCCTATACCCAGAACGGCCGTGCGTCCTCCGAAGGCATCAAGTTCCAGCTCGAGACCGACGCCAAAGCCATGGAGCTGCCCAAGCCCAAAACCGAAGCCGACGTTTACGACTGGTCCTTCCTCCCGAGGTGAGCCGTTCTGTTCCTCTCCCACATTCGCCGTCCGCGCAGGACTGGGAGAGGCTAGGTGAGGGCACCCGACGGGCAGCCGTCACAGCGCTCGCTCTCATCTTGCTGGCCGCCTGCGGCGGCGCGCAGCCGGCTGCTCCGCCTAGCGCGGCAGCCAGCGCAATCGGAACCTGGGACTCGATGCTCGCCGCGGCCAAAAAGGAGGGCAAGCTCACTCTCTCCGGACCGCCCAGTCAGGTGTGGCGCACCGCCCTCACCAGCTTCGAGAAGGACTACCCCGACATCAAAATCGAGTACACCGGCACGACCTCGCGCGATTTTTGGCCCAAGATCGCCCAGGAGCAGAAGGCCGGGCAGTACCTGTGGGATCTGCGCGCTGGCGGCCCCGACCCGCAGGTGTTCGAGGCGCGCGACTCAGGTGAGCTGGTGCCTATCGCCCCGCTGCTGATGCTGCCCGAGGCCACCGACGAGAGCCAGTGGTTCGGGGCCAGCCGCGGGCTGCCGTGGGCCGATAACGCCAAGCAGTACATGCGCAACTTCTCAGCCCAGGGCAGCACTCAGATCATGGTCAACCGCGATCTCGTGCCGGCCGGCGCGCTCAGTTCCGCCCGGCAGCTGATCGACCCCGCCTGGAAAGGCAAGATGGTCCTCCAGGACCCACGCGGCGGCTCTGGCTTGGGCGCCTCGACCACCATCCTGGTGTCCTACGGCGAGGACTTCCTGCGCAAGCTCTTCACCGAGCAAGCCCTGGCGATCACCGCCGATAACCGCCAGGAGGCCGAATGGCTGGTGCGCGGCCGCTACATGGTTGGTATCGGCAACGTCACTGATG
>DATGVV010000681.1:0-7492 GCA_035299885.1 Chloroflexota bacterium
GGATGGCCTGCAGCGCGGCCAGAACGGCCGGAGCCCGCGGATCCGATTCCGGCCAAGCAAAGCCCGGGCGCAGCGGCGAAGCTCCAACCCACGCCTGCGCCACCACGGCTGATGCCAGCGCCAGCGAGGTCGCCGCCCGCGCCCCGGTCTCGCCGAGCTGTACCTTTACCCGCCTAACGCCGTGCATGGCCGCCCACAGCAGCAGCGGCACGAGCAGCGCTGAGTAGTGGCCGCCGCCGGATCGCATCCACTCGAAGGCCGACAGCGCGTTGATGGCCACCAGCGGCACGGCAGCCAGCAGCTCGGCCGGCGCCAGCAGCCCCACTACACCAGCCGCGAGCAACTGGAGGCCTAGGTAGGCGCGGACGTCGCCGCTGGCCAGCCAGCTCACCAGGGCCAGCGGGTTGTGCGCCAGCCAGGCGTAGCGCCCGCTGAACGCGCTCGCTCCGCCACTGAAGAACGGCTCGACGATCCCGAAGCAGATCAGCGCCCATGCGCCAGCCCCCGCGGCCAGCCCGAGCCCAAGCCGCCTTCGTTCCGGCCTGCCCACCAGCAGTGCCACCCCGATGCCCGCCACCGCCAGCGCGCCATCTTCGCGGGAGAGAACCGTGAGCGCCAGGCAGGCGAGCGCCCACCGCGGACGTCCCGTCTCTAACAGCCACAGCCCGGCCATCAGCAACGCGGCGCCGATGGCGACCATGTGGAAGTCCGACAAGGCCGCGCCTTCCAACCCCGGCGCCAGGAGGTAAGCCAGCCCGAACGCCAGCATAGCCAGCTTGCCGCCGATGAGGCGCCCGGCCAGCGGCGCCACGGCCAAGGCGCCTGCCGCGAGTACCGCCGCCTGGATCCACAGCAGCAGCCGTGGGTCGCTCCAGATCGAGTACACCGGCGCCAGCAGCAGCAGCGCCGGCTCGACGTGGAACGCCAGCAGCCAGTGGGGATGCAGGATCCGCGCCGGATCGAGGCCCTCCAGGATGGTGCTCACGCCCTGGATCGTGGTGAACCGAAAGGGCTCGCCGTGGCCGTCGTACCACAATGCCTGCGACACGTATCCCAGGTCAAAGGCGTTGGTCATCAGGTTCATATGCCGGCTCACCGCGAGCTGGCCCACGAAGCCAGCCCACAAGCCCGCGGCTACTGCCACGATGATCAGCGGCGCTTTGTTATGCCGAACGAGGTGAGGCATCCGTCGTATGGGGGCGGATTTCTCGCTACGCTCGGAATGACAAAAAGGTTCTACAGGCTCCAGTCGAGGCCGCAGCGGCGGCACGCTTCGGGTGGGTCGGCGGACTGGTGGCGGCGGCGGAACTCGCGATACCGTTCGCTGTTCCACACCGCGTTGAAGCCCCCATCCTTCACATTGCCCAGGATAAGGTCGTCGTACGGCACGTCCGTAAAGGGCGCGATGCAGCATGGCAGCGCGTTGCCATTCGCCGTCACGTAGCCCAGCCGCCACGGCCGGCGGCAGCCCTGCCACGGATTCTGGACCGCCGGCGGCCCGCCGACGTATTCCAGCGGCGGCAAGGCGCCCGCGCTTTTGAACGCCAGCCCATAGCTGGCCGCGCGCCGATCGGCCTCTGCCACAATGTCCCGCACCTCGGCGCGGATGTCGTCGGAGGCGTTGTAGATCGACTGGTCCTCCGTGGCCAGACCCTCGCCGAAGAACACCATCCGGGTCAGGTACACCTCATCCACGCCCAGCTGGTCGGCGGTGTCCACCAGGTCGGGGAGCTCACGGATATTCTCCCGGACCCCGGTGAACCACAACGACACGCGTGGCTTGCCGGCGCCCAGCCGGCGGCGGGTCTGTATCATCTCGCCGACGTTCTTGAGCACCTTCGGCAGGACGTTGACCCCACGAATCGTGGCGTACGTCTCTGGTGTTGCGCTGTCGCACGACACCCGCAGCTCGTCCAGCCCGCTCTCGATCAGTTCGACCTGCCGTTTGGGGTACAGCAGGATGGCGTTGGTGTTGAACACCACGTACACCCCGCGCGCCTTCAGATAACCGATCATGGCGGCAAGCTGGCGGTTCATCAATGGCTCGCCGATGCCTTGCAGCACCGCCCGCCGCAGCCCCGGGAACTGGTCCACCAGCGCCGTGAACTCCTCGAAGCTGAGATAGTGCTCGGCCTCCTGCGGCTCGAACGTGAGCGGGCACGTTACGCACAGCGAGTTGCAGCGGTTGGTGACTTCGATGTACAGCTCGCGCGGATTCTCCAAGAGCTGGTCGATCGGCGGGATCGGCACGTCCATCGCGGGCGGCACCACCGGCGCTTCAGGCGTCACTAGGGACCGGTCGTTCGTGGCTGGCATGCCGTTCATGTAACGCTACCAGCTTTTGTCATTCCGAGCGCCAGCGAGGAATCCGCTGTCACGGTCACGGATGCCTCACTGTGTTCGGCATGACAAAAGGACCCAGCGCCGCACGGAGCTGGGTGTAGCGTCCGCTGTCGTCCCCTGACAGCTCGTCCTGGAGGCGCTGAAGATCCTCGGGTGTATCGACGTCGTACCATTCTGGGCCGAGCGCCACGCCGAGGCCTATGTCGCGCGCGCGGGCGGCGGTCCGCTGGCAGATGGTACTGCTGTCGTACGCCTCACCCTCGAAAAGCGCGCGCGCCGTCGCGTCATCGAGCGCAGTGGCGCCGACGAGGTAGTAGCCGCCATCCACACACGGGCCCAGCACCAGGTTGTGGTGATCAAGGCCTTCGAATGCTGCCAGCAAGTGGGCCGGCGGCAGGGTAGGCGAGTCCGTCTCACCCACCACGACAGCCGAGGCTCCCAGGCCGAACGCTCGTTCGAATGCCTGGCTGATGCCAGCCATCAGCCCAGGCCGGTCCTGCGCCCAAACCAGGACGTCGGGCGGCGCCAGCTCTCGGAGGGCCGTCCCGTGGCGCTCGTCCGGACACATCAGCGCCACGAAGCTGGCCCCCAGCCGGCCGCAGGCCTCGCGCGCCGTCTCCAGGCTGGTCTGCAGGAATGCCCTTTGGACCGCTGCCGCTGCCTGGTCCCCAATGCTCGCGGCGAGGCGGGTCTTGGCCTCGCCTGGGAATGGCGCCTTGGCCATCAGCACAATCGCTCGCTCGCGCACCAAGATCGGTTCGCCGCGACCGCGGCCCAACGCGTGCCGAAGCAGCGTCGAAAGGATGGCTCTCGATGCCTTCAAAGACGTCCCGATGTTCCCGCTGACCTTGGATTCGCCTCCCCGCCGGCGGCGATATGCCAGCGGAATTTCCGACACCAGATAGCCAGAGCGGGCGGCCTTGACGATGAGCTCGATCGTCCAGCCGTAGGTGTCCTCGGCCATTTCCAGCGCCAGCAGCTTGTCGCGCCGGATCACCTTGAAGCTTGGCAGATCGCTGATCGGCTGCCGCCAGCGAGCGCTGATGAGCGCCGCGGCGATCTTGTTGCCGAGGACCGCGTGAGCTGGCAGCGCGCCAGTTTCCATGTAGCAGCGGGCCCCGAGCGCCAGGTCGGCCTTGCCGCTGGTGACCATTCCCAGCAGCTGGGGCAGCGCCTCGGGATCGTCGGCGCCGTCGCCGTCCAGGAACGCCAGGATTTCCGATCGCGCCGCTTGAGCACCCGTCGCGCAGGCGCGGCCGTAGCCTCGTCGCGTCTCGACAATCACTCGTGCGCCGGCTTCGCGGGCTGCCTCCGCCGTGCGGTCGCGGCTGCCGCCATCCACCACGATGATCTCGTCCGCCAGCTCACGTGGCAGCCGGCTGACAACTCCTCCGATGGCGGTCTCTTCATTGAAGACCGGGATGACAACCGCCGCACGGTCCCGCACGGTTTGTGCTACGACGCGGCGGTCTCGGCGGATTGGCTCAAGCGTTTGGCCGCGTCCAACACGGCGTCCAGGATCTTCAGGTAGCTGCCGCAGCGGCACAGGTTGCCGGCCAGGTATTCCTTGACCTCGTCCGAGGTGGGGTTGGGGTTCTCCTCCAGCAAAGCCTTGCTGGTCAGGATGAAGCCAGGCGTGCAGTACGAGCACTGGAATGCGGTGTTATCGACGAAAGCCTGCTGGATGGGGTGCAGCTTGTCCTGGCCGAGGGCCTCGACGGTGGTGATGTCCTTGCCCGCGGCCAGCGGAGCCAGCAGCAGGCAGGAACTGATCGGCTTCCCGTCGATAAGCACGGTGCAAGCGCCGCACATGCCAATCCCACAGCCCTCGCGTACCGAAAACAGCTTGAACTCCTTGCGCAGCACGTCCAGCAAGGTGTGGTGCGTCTGGACCGCTACCTCCTGCTCCCAGCCGTTGACCTTTAAGGTGACGAGCTTTTTCACGCCGGCTCCGTGTAGACCATTCCCTCCTGGGCGCGAAGCGCCCTAAGCACCTTCTCCGGCGTAAGCGGCAGGTCCGTGATGCGCACGCCCGTGGCGTTGTACACGGCATTCGCCACGCAGGGCATCACCGGTGGGACCGACGTCTCGCCGATGCCGTGCACCTCGCCCGCGTCCGGGTGCTCGATCGCGGCAACCGTCAGCCGGGCCGGCACGTCTTCGAAGGACGGGATCATGTAGTCCGACAGGTTGGGGTTGGTCAGCTGGCCGCCGTCGTACAGCATCTCCTCGAACAGGCTCTGGCCCACCCCGAACAGGGTGCTGCCCTCGATCTGCAGCTCGCACAGCCGGGGGTTCACCACCCGCCCGGCGAAGCACGACGAGTGAAACCGCAGGATGTCCACCTTGCCGGTCTCGACGTCCACCTCGACCTCGCAGGCCGCGGCGGCATGGTGCCAGTGCACCGAGCCGATGCCCTGGCCCGTCTCGGGGTCCAGACCGCCGGTCGTGGCGAAGGTGGCGTTCCCGAGGATGTTGCCCACTCGTGACTTGCGGATGACGTCGACGTAGCTCAGGCTGCGGCTGCTGTCCTTGACCCACACGCGACCCTCGCGCGTCTCCAGGTCCTCGGGCGAGATCTCCAGCTGCTCGGCAGCTATCGCCTTGAGCTGCTCGATGGCGTCGTGCACCGCCATCGTTACGGCCGTGCCCATCGAGTAGGTTGTACGGCTCGAGCTCGTCTGCTGGTCATAGGGCGTGCTGTCGGTGTCGGGATCCGACACGCTCACAGCCTCAAACGGCAGCGCCCCGGCCTCCGCCGCCAGCTGCGCCAGCGCCGTCTTCGCGCCCTGCCCCATCTCCACCGAGGACGTCAGCACGTTCAGCGACCCATCCTCATTCAGCTTGCACGACGCCGACGACGTCGAAGGCGTCACCGACCCTTTGATGACGCACGTAATAGCCTTCCCTCGCCTTTTTGAATTTTGAATTTTGAATTTTGAATTCCCCTCCTGCCACCACGCCTCCTGCCCCTCCTGCCAGCCGATCGCCTTCTTCGCGTCGTCAAGCAGCAAACCCCGGTAGTGCATGTCGTGCACCGTCTCGCCCGTGGCGAAGGTGTCGCCGTCGTGCAGGACGTTGAACTCGCGGAACTCCAGCGGGTCACGCCCTAGGGCTTCGGCCATCATGTCCATCTGGCACTCGTAGGCCCAGGCTGCCTGCGACACGCCGTAGCCGCGGAACGCGCCCGCCGGCACGATGTTCGTGTAGACGGCGTACGAGTCCACCCACACGTTCGGCACCCGGTACGGCCCGGCCGTCGCGTAGCCGCCGTTCTTGATGAGCCGCGGGCTGATGTCGGAGTACGCGCCCGCGTTGAAGTAGCAGGTCGCCTTGCGGGCCACGATGCGGCCCTCTTTGTCAAGCCCCGTCTTGAGGGTGATGGCCGCCTGGTGCTTGGTAACCGTCAGAAAGTCCTCTTCGCGGCGGAGCACGATCTTCACCGGCCGCTTGGCTTTCCAGGCGAGCACCGAGACCAGCGGCTCCAGCTTCGGGTAACACTTCGCGCCGTAGGCCCCGCCCAGCGTGTGGACGATGATGCGCACTTGCGACAGCGGCACCTGGAACACGTCCGCCAGCTGCGCGCGAATGACGTGCGGCGTCTGCGTGCCGCTCCAGACGGTGATCTTTCCCGCCTCCACCTGGGCCATCGTCACGTGCGGCTCCAGCGGTACGTGCTGCACCGGCGGGCAGCGGAAGGTGTGCTCGAAGATCTTGTCGGCCTGTTTGAAGCCGGCCTCCACGTCGCCTTTGCGCAGCTTGAAATGGTTGAGGACGTTGCTGCCCTCGCCGGGATTGAACACGATGTCCGCGAACGTCGCGCCCCGCTGAGGCGGGAAGCTCTCGTGCAGGATTGGCGCGCCCGATTTCAGCGCCTCCTCCGAATCGAACACTCCCGGCAGCTCCTCGTACTCGATCTCGATCAGGTCCAGCGCCTCCTGCGCGGCCTCTTCGTCCAACGCCGCCACGGCCGCCACGGGATCGCCCACGAAGCGCACTTTATCGATGGCGACCACCGGCGTGTCGCGGATGACTGGCCCGAAGTAGGGGTACAGGTTGGGGTTGTCGATCAGGTCGTTGCGGCTGAGCACGGCCACCACGCCTGGCACTTTCTCGGCCTTGGACGTATCGACTTTGAGGACCCGCGCGTGCGCGTGCGGGCTGCGCAGGATGCGGCCCACCAGGCAGCCGGGCAGCTCCGCGTTCAGCACGTAGTTGATCTGGCCGCGTACGCGCTCGCCGCCGTCGATGTAGCCGACGTTTCGCCCCACAGGGGAACCTGGGGTGTGGGGTTTAGGGTTTGGGGTCTGGTGAACTGTCGCCATATCGTTCTCCTACTAGACCCTAAACCCCAGACCCTATACCCTGCGCCGGGCCCGGCGCGCCTAGCGCGCCCTCGATCGCCCTCCGCACGAACACCGAGGCCATCTGCTTGCGATACCAGGCCGAGCCGCGCATATCGCTCAGTGGATCGATGTGCTCGGCGTAGTGCTCTGCGATCTGGCGGATGAGGTCCGGCCCCAGCTTTTGCCCGCGCGCCCAGGCTTCCGCCTCCGCGAATTCCTGCGGCGTGCTCGCCACCGCGCCGAGCGTCACCCGCAGCTCTCGGCAAACGCCGTCCTGGTCCACAGCCACCCAGGCGCAGGCGCCGATGCACGGCCGGTCCTCGGACGATCGCGTGACGTACTTGAGGTACGTCTGTTTCGCTGCCCTGGAGGCCTCCGGTACGATGACCTCCGTCAGGATCTCGTCGGGCTCGAGGGCCGTCTCGTAGAAGTCCCTGAAGAACTCCGTCAGCGGGATCTCGCGCGGGCCCTCGGGCCCCCGCGCCACCGCCCGCCCCCGCAGCGCCACCAGCACGCACGGCGGATCGGAGGCGTAGTCGGCCTCGCTCATGTTCCCGCCCACCGTGGCCGCGTGCCGCACCCGCACGTTGGCCACTTTGGCGAACGTGTCCGCCAGCGCCGGGAAATGCTCGCGCACCACCGCCGAAGTCTCCGCCTGCCGAATCGTCACCAGCGCGCCGAGCCGCAGCCCCACACCCGCCTCATACCGAATCCCATCGAGGTCCCCAATCTTCCCCAGCGACACGAGGTACTCCGGCGAGACCAGCCGGTTCTTGAGCATCAGCACCAGCGCCGTCCCCCCG
>DATGVV010000682.1:0-3536 GCA_035299885.1 Chloroflexota bacterium
CGCAACTTGACAATCGAGATGCAGAGCATGGAAGGCAGCCTGGCAACCAAGGCCATGGTCGCCAAAGAAATGGACGTGCTCCTGCAGGGCGCGATCGGAATGATCGGCGCCAGCCTAAATGGCAATGTGGACCTGGTCTACGTTGCCTCTGAGATCAACCATTCGGGCGCCACATTGAACGTGGCGCCGGGCATCCAAAACGCGGCTGACCTGAGGGGGAAGATCATCGGGGACGATCAGCCGGGCACAATCTCCGACTTCCAGACGCTCACGATGTTGGCGCAGCTCGGCTTGCAGCCAGCTGACGTGACGTTGCGCGCGCTGGGAAGCTCACCAGTGCGCACTAGCTCCCTTCTGGCTAACCAAGTGGCGGCGGCGGCGCTCAACCCGCCGTTTTCGTTTCAGGTCGAGGCGAAGGGTTACAAGCCCCTGGCGAACCTGTACAAGTCGCCCTTCCTGGACGTCGGAGCGGTGGTGCTGCGGCCGCGTATAGACGAGCTCGCACCGGCGCTCGTGGCATTTGTCGACGCGTGCCGAGACGGCGTGCGAGCGTTCAACACTCAGCCCGATCTCGCGATCAAAGTGATGCAGCAATACACGAAAGAAACAGACCAGGATATTTTGCACAAGACGTACGACCTGTTTAAGAACACCATTCCCTACCAGGAGGATCAACAGCCTCCGCTGGACGGCCTCCAGCAGATGATCGACTTCCTCGGCCAAACCACCCTCCCCGCCGCCAAAACGGCGAAAGCCGAGCAGTTCGTCGATGGCCGCATCTTGGCGCGACTGCCCAAGAAATAGCAGGAGGACGGTATGCCAGCTCAGGCGCTTGGTACCGGCATTGACCTGTATTACGAATCACATGGCGACGGTGAGCCGCTGGTCTTGATCCCCTCGACAGGGTATGCGGGCAACGTCTTCGACCACCATCAAGTGCCCGAGCTGTCAAAGTCGCTGCGGGTCATTACCTTCGATCAGCGCGGCTGCGGCCGCTCTACGGCCGCGGGAGGGGTGTACACCATCGACCAAATGGCCTGCGACGTGTACGCTCTGCTGACGCACCTGAAAATCGAATCAGCCCAGGTGCTGGGCCATTCCATCGGCGGGCGGGTTGCTCTCAGCCTGGCGCTGAACTTTCCGGGTCGGGTAAAGAGCCTTATCCTGGCGGCGAGCGGCTCCGGGACGGCAGCCCAGTGGGGAGACGGCTGCGTGCCTGGAGTGCCGTGGCGCTGGGTGGAGCCCTGGGAGGAGCGCAGCTTCGAGGAGTTTGTCCGATATGACGTGTGTGAAACCGAGACCTACTTCACGGACGATTTTCGGGCGAATCATCCTGAGCAGGTGCAGGCCATGTACCGGGCCGCTTGGAGCCGACATGCGAAATGGCCCGAGTACATTCGTATCTGCATCGCCCGCCATACGTGGGATGCCACCCACCGCCTTGGAGAAGTAAGACCACCAACTTTGGTCGTGATCGGTGATCACGACCTCGGGGGCGCGAACCACGTGCACCAAGCGAAGATCCTGGCCGAGCGCATCCCCAACGCCGAACTGAAAGTGCTGCCTGGGCAATCCCATGGCTTCTTTTGGCAGGCGCACGAAGAGACCAACGCCTGGATTCTGGACTGGGTCCGCAAGCACACCTAGGGGTAGATACGACATGCCAACCGTGACGCTGCCCACCGGCATCGACATGTACTACGAGACGCATGGTTCAGGCGAGCCGCTGGTGCTCATTCCCTCGACCGCCTTTGGCTGCAACGTCTGGTACCCACAGGTGCCGGAACTGAGCAAACGGCTGCAGCTGATCGTCATGGACCCGCGCGGCGTTGGCCGGACCACGCATGCGGGCGGCTTCTACACCGTCGAGCAGCTCGCGTATGACGTCGTGGCGCTGCTGGACGTGCTTGGCGTGGAATCCGCGCACGTCCTCGGCCACTCGATGGGCGGACGCATCGCGCTGGCGCTAACGCTCGATTTCCCTCGCCGGGTGCGCAGCCTGATCATGGCGGCCAGCGGCTCGGGTCCGGCAACCCGCCCCGACAGCGGGACCTTTCCAGGGCTTGGTATCGGGTTCATCGGCGAGCTGGTGGAGAAAGGATTCGAGAAGCACATCCGCGATGAGCTGATCGACACCGACGTCTACCTTACGGACGCGTTCCGGGCCAGCCACGCACAAGAGACGCATGAATTCTTTGAGGCAGCCTCGAAGTACTACGCCAGGTGGCCGGAGTTCCTTCGGCTGGTGACAGCCCGCCAGAACTACGAGGGCACGCATCGGCTAGGCGACGTCAACGTGCCAATGCTCATCGCCGTTGGCGACAAGGACACCGGCGGCAGCAACCACGTCTATCAGGCTCAAGCGATGAAAGCTCGCGTCCCGCATGCGGAACTCAGGGTCCTGCCTGGGCAATCACACGGCTTCTTCTGGGAGGCGCCACAAGAGACGAACGTGTGGATCGCCGAGTGGGTGCTTCGCCACTGCAAATAAGCGGTCCGGAGCCAATCTCGACTCTGGCCAGTAGATTCCTCCGACAGCTCCCGCTGTCAAAGCGCCGAAGAAAGCTCGCAATGACCCTCCGAGCACGACGCAAAACAGAATCAGCACGGCGCCACCTATCGCCCCGCCAATGAGCATTCCCTGGCAGTACTTCCACTTGCAGTGCGCTGTCTGCCCTAGACACGAATTCAGCTTCGACCCTTTTGAGCTCCGACGTGATGCTTCGTAGAGCCTGCCTGGTTTCTGCGGGCGTTGGTGGGGTGGGGCGACGCTGCCGGGTCAAGACGCCGAGCACGTGCGTAAGGACCTCATAGTTTCGCAATGCCATTACGGATCGCTCGTGGCTCTTGGGAAGGTACTCCACAAGCTGCCGACCGATTTGCTCGGCTCGGTCAATCAGGTCGCCGATCTCCGGTGTGATGGGTACCCTGGTGCTGATTGCCACATGCATGACGTCGTCTACCGTCAAGGCTGACCCGAAAGTGTTCTGGGGTCCATGGTAGGCAGATCTCACCCCTCCATGAGAGGAGGCAAACGCATCCTGCAACAGTGGCGCGTAAACCGCGGCCGACTGCCGAACCTCTGGTGGAATGGACGGGTCATCGCGCCGCATTCGAGCGAGCATGACCTGATCGAATGCAACCTTCTTCTGGTTAAGTGCCGCCTCCCAGGCATCATCCATAGGTTCCGGCGGAGGTGGGTTTTCTGCCATCGAGCCCCTGTTGTCTATCCCCTGGGTGCTCGCTAGCTTATGTTACGAATCGACCGAAGGCAACACGCGCACAAGCTGATGTGGCCGAATCAGACGGTCAGCAACGGCTGCATCTTGTGTCAGCTAATCACGATTAGAGGAACCGCGCCGCAAATGAGGGCGGAGCACGTCGGCGATTCGCTCGGCGAACGTTCTCGGCTCATGTAGCTTCGCTCGCGTCAGGTCACCGGTGCCCGTTCCCTTTTCCACCCACCGGATCGCGCGGGACCGATCTGCTCCCTATCAACCGACGCCTCCTTTACCAACGCGCGTGCTTCTTTGCAT
>DATGVV010000683.1:0-9211 GCA_035299885.1 Chloroflexota bacterium
AAGTTGCGCACCAGAGCGATGGCCGGCAGCTGGCCGGTGGCTTGCCGCCCGGCGCCCAGGAAGGCCGCGACTTTGGCGTCGGGCCGGGCCAGGGCGCGAGTGGCCACGGCGCTGGCGGCGGAGGTGCGCGCCAGGCTGAGCCAGTTGGCCTGCAGCATAGCCACCAGGCTGCCATCCTCGGCCTTGTACAGCCAGTTGAGCATGCCCGGCGACCCGGACCCGCTGGAATACGCCTTGAAGCCGAAGTAGCCGCCATACGCCGAGACCAGCACGTTCAGGCCGCCCTTTCCGGTGCGCGCCCGCTGGCGCGGGCGGTTGCTGGCCTCGCCGCTGGCCAGGGCCTTGAGCGCCGCCTCGACCAGCTCGATGGCGTCCTCGTAGGACATGAGCGGCTGAAGGTCGGAGTCGCGGAGATAAATAGCGGTCATAGTCGTTGCCGTAGTCAGTCGTTAGACGCTAGCGGGGCTGGGTGGACTACCGACTGACGACTGACGACTAACGACTTCAATCCCATAGAAGCGCGCGGGATTGTCCCACAAGATCTTGCGCTTGAGCTCGTCGGGCAGCTTAGGATTGCGCGTCAGGTCGCCAACGGTGCGATCCGGGAACTTGTCGGCGGCGTCCGGGTGCGGGTAGTCGGTGGCCATGACCAGGACGTGATCGCCCACATGCTCGGCGACGACCTCGAGCAGCTCCTCGCCGGCCTCGCCGCTGATGACACACTGGCGCTTGAAATAGAAGCTGGGCTTCTCTTTCGTCACGCGGGAGCGGCCGTGGGAGTAGTGCTCCCAGTGCTCGTCCATGCGCTCCAGCCAGAACGGCGCCCAGCCGGCGCCCGACTCCAGGTAAGCGACCTTCAGGTTCGGGAAGCGCTCCAATACGCCATCGGCGCACAGGTTCAGGCAAGCGAGCATCTGTTCCAGAGGATGGCAGGCCACGTGCCGGCCGAACGCGCTGTAGCGGTCCGAGCCGGCCTGCGGCAGGATGGTGCGCGCGCCCTCGTGCACGCACACGGGCACGCCCAGCTCCTCGGCAACCTCATAGATCGGGAAATAGTCGGGCGAGGCCAGAGTGCGGCCGCACAGCACGTTGGGCCGCCAGAAGATGCCTACCAGACCGAGCTCCTGGCTGGCACGTTTCAGCTCCTCGATCGCCAGCTTGGGATCCTGGAGGGGGATGAGCATGACGCTTTTGAGCCGCTCGCGGTCATACGAGCAGTACTCCGCGGCCCAGTCGTTCCAGGCGCGACAGATGGCCGCCGCTAGCCGGGGCTCGATGAAGTCGGCCCACATCATGTAGAAGCCCTGCGTGGGGAACAGGACCGCCACGTCGACGCCCTCGCGATCCATGTCGTGCAGGTTTGAGGCGGCATCGAAGCCGCGCGACACGGCGTCGCCGAAGGCCTTGTCGTAGCGCGGGTCGCCGGCGAAGATCACGTCCGAGGTGCGATCTGCCCGCGGCAGCAGCACGGCGTCCGAGACCGGCTGATCATCCACGAAGCGGCCTGCCTGCCCCGGGCCAGTGATCTTGACCCGGCCGCGGAACTGCGGGTCCATGTACCTGTCCCACAGATCTGAGGGCTCGATGACATGCCGATCGGCGTCGATGACCTTGAAGCCGTCTTTCATCGCGGGTATTGTCGCCTATTCAGCCCAAGCGGCCTGGCGCAGGTTCTCGAAGAGACGGCTGAGCTCAGGCATCTGGTAGTGGGCCATGCGGCCGCTGGGATTGGGCAGCACCCACAGCTTGGAGCCACATATCGTCTCGGGCTGAAGCCCGACGGCGGCTTGGGGACGGCCGAAGCCCATGCGGTAGGCCTGCATGCCAAGGAACGCCACAATCCGCGGGCGAAACTCGCAGATCTTGGCCTCGAGTTTCTCGACGCCGGCACGGACCTCGTCGGGCGTTAGGTCGTCGGCCGAGGCGCTGGCGCGCTCTACGAAGTTGGTGATACCGAGGCCGAGCGACAACAGCTCGCGCTCCTCAAACGGGCTGCGCTGGCGCGGTGTGAAGCCCGCGCGGTGCAGCAGCGGCCAGAAGCGGTTGCCAGGACGGCCGAAGTGGTGCCCGATGGCGGCCGTGTAGAGGCCAGGATTGATGCCCACGAACAGCACCCGCAGGTTGGGCGCGATCACGTCCGGCAACGTCGTGCCGGCCGCGGCGGCGACCTGCTCTTTGGTCGGTTTCCAGGGCTGCTCCGCCATGGGCCTGTGATCTATACCATCGATACAGATCGCGCGGGTTGTGACCATAGGCGCCATGAGCGAATATTTCAGGTCGCTTGCTGGCTACTCCTCAATGCGCGGGCTCTCTTCCTGATCGAACTCGCGCTCGCAGTAGGGGCAGCGCAGCTTCCAGTCTTTATGGCGTAAGTCGCCGTAGTGGCAGTAGAAGCGGTCCTTGCATGACGGGCAGGTGACCCAGAACAGCCGGGCCATCAGACGCCCCGGATGCGGGCCAGCTGCTCGGGCGGGATGAGCCTCTCCAGGACGGTGCGATCGAGGGCGTCCTTGGAGATGTCGAGCCGGGCTTCGAACGGGCGTCGCACGGGCTTCGTAGCGTCGACGATCATCTTGCTGGTCAGGATGTCGTCCATTTGCGACGGATCGAGGGTGTTGCCCTTCACGTTCTTGATGACGTCCACGTCCTCGTTGGCCTGCACGCGCGTGGCCATCGCCCACAGCACCTCTTCCTCCCGGAAGACATCGATGTCGGCGTCGACGACGATGACGCTTGACGAAATCCACGGCCCCCAGGGCGATCAGCGCCGCCTGTTTGGACTCGCCATCAACCTTTTTATCGATGCTGATGTAGCAGTGGAAGCGGCCCACGCCGCTGGACGGCAGGTGGACGGCCTTGACCGTCGGCACCACGCCCTTGATCCAATTGAAGATGGCTCCCTCCTTGGGGAAGGAGCCCATCGTCCACACATCGCGATGCCCGGTGAAGATGTCCTGGTAGACAGCCTGGCGGCGGCGCGTGATGGCTCTGACCTCGACCACCCAGCGCACCCGCTGCGGGCCATACGTGCTGGGGAACTCGCCGAAAGGCCCCTCCACCTCGCGCACGCCGGGCAGCACCTCGCCCTCGATCAGGATGTCGGCGTAGGGCACGAGGACATCCTCGCCCCATGTCTCGCTAGCGGTCAGGCGCAGCGGGCGGTCCATGATGGAGCCGATGACGGCATAGTCGTCCTCCCGGAAGGGTGCGACGTTGAGGGCTCCGATGAAGTAGCCCGGGCGATGGCTGACCACGAAGACGATAGGCGCGGGCTCGCCGCGCTCTTCGTACTTGCGAGCGATCTGCCAGCTATGGCGTGGCGACATGTGCAAACCCAGCTTGCGCGAGCCCTTGTACTGCATACGCAGGAAGGCCGCGTTGTAGGCGCCGCTGTCCGGATCGCGCATCACGGGCGACATGTCGATGTAGGGCCCGCCGTCCATGCGGTGATGGCGGATGATCGGGAACTGGCGGAGATCGGCGTCGCCACCCGTCCGGACCACTTCCTTGACGGGCAACTCGGCCTTGGAAACGACCACCGGCTTGAGGCGGCGCTCTTCGCGGCGGGCATGCTCCAGGGCCAGCTCGAGGCCGAAGTCCCCGGGCGGCAGACCCATGGCCACGGCGCAGCGCTGCCGGCTGGCATAGAGGTTAGTCACGATGGGGAACTCGGACACCTCGCCCAGCAGGTTCAGCGGCCGGTCGAAAATCACCAGCGGGTACTGGTTCCGATATTCGAGCTGCTGCAGGGCGGCCGTCACTTCGAACCGGGCCGGATCCACCGGCTCCGTAACGTGCACCACCCACTCCGGATGATCTGCCTCCAGCTGCGCAAGATATCCCTGCAAGGAGGCCAGCTCGGGTGTACTAACCGCCATCGGCGGCAATGCTAACCCTCCCGCGGCGGCGGGAGTGGGTGTACGACTTCGTCGTAGGGCACTGGTTGGCTGAGAATCCCCATCTCGATGGCGAACTGGGTGAGGGCGGCGAAGTTTTCGGGAGAGATGGCGGGGTCGTAGTAGGGGACGTCGCGGCGGATGAGGCCGGCGATGAGGCTGGCTTCCATGGGTGGGAAGAGGGGCTGGGCGATGGCGGTGGCGCGGGAGGGGTCCTCGCGGAGGCACTCTTGGGCGCGGATCAGGGCGCGGACGGCGGCGGCAGCGGTCTCGGGGTGGCGCTGGACGAGGTCCTCACGGGTGACGAGGGCCGGGAAGGTGTAGTGGCGGGCCGGCTCGGGGCCATCGCCGCGGCGCACGTCGAGGACGATGGTGCCAATGCCGCGACGGACGGCCACCTCGGCGCCCATGCCGTTGGCCCAAAAGCCGTCGAGCTGGCCATCCGCGAGCGCCTGGGCGGCGGTGACGCCGAACGAGACGCTCTCAGCACTGGCGCCGGGCACCGGTCCAACCTGGACGTCCCGCCCGGGTTCCAGGCCAATCTCCCGCAGCAGCCGCAGCAGTCCCAGGTCCGGGCCGGGGGCGGCGCCGATACGCAGGCCCTTCAGCTTGCCGAGCTCGCCACGCTTCGCGCCGAGATCGGCCCGGAGTACCAGGAACCAGTACATGTGCTGGGCTAGAGCCGCCAGCAGTCGCGCGCCCCGCCAGTCGCTAAAAGCCTGGAGAGTGGCGTGGGCGGCGCCGGCTACGAAGTCGAACTCGCCCTCTTTCAGGGCTTGCATGGCTTTGGGCACGGGAAAGAACAGCTCGACGTGGTCGATGTCGAGGCCCTCGTCGCGGAAGAAACCAAGCTCAGCCGCGACAATAACCGGGAAGTAGGAGTTGGAGATCAGGTCGGGTATAGCCAGGCGCACGCGGCGCTATCGTAGCGCCGGGCAGCCGGTAGACTTCGCAGGACCGTGCTGGCCATGATCATCCCCACCTACAACGAGGCGGACTCGCTGCCGCTGCTGCTGAGCCGCCTCAAAGCTGCTTTAGACAGCGCCGGCATCGAGTTTGAGGCCGTGGTGGTGGACGACAACTCCCCCGATGGCACTGGCCAGGTGGCCGAGCGACTAGCCTCCGAAATGCCACTGCGGGTGCTGCACCGCCCTGGCAAAGCCGGGCTCGCCTCCGCCGTCCTGGACGGAATTGGCGCGACGGATGCCGAGCTGGTGGGCGTGATGGACGCCGATCTGAGCCATCCACCGGAAACGCTTCCGGGACTGGTACTCGCGCTTAATGGCACGGAGGCGCAGCTGGCGGTAGGCAGCCGCTACGTTCCCGGCGGCGGGATGGAGGATTGGCCCCTTCGGCGGCGGATTGTATCGATGGTGGCGAACTGGCTGACGCGGCTGCTGCTGCCGATCCACGACGCCACTTCGGGCTTTTTCGTCATTCGCCGCAGCGCCGTGGAGGGCGTCACGCTCAACCCAATCGGCTTCAAGATCGGCCTGGAGGTGATGGCTCGGGCGAACTACGACACCTACGTTGAGGTGCCGTACATCTTTACGGATCGCAAGCACGGCCACAGCAAGTTCGGCCGGCGCGAAGTGGCGGCCTTTCTGAAGCAGCTAGCGATGCTGTACTGGGAGCGAATCAGGCTGCGCAAGCCATGGCCGAACTACCACGTGCTTAGCCGTTCCTGAACCTGCTCCAGCGACGGCAAGCCTTCCGTGCCCCGCGCGGTGACGGAGAAGGACGCGACGCAGTTCGCGAAGCGAGCCGCTTCCACCGGCTCGCGCGTCTCGCACAGCTTGAGCATGAAGGCGGCGGCGAAGACGTCGCCTGCGCCGGTGGGGTCAACCTCCGCGCAGGGGAAGCCGGGAACATGGCGCTTCTTGCCGCAATGCATGAGCTCGCAACCGAGCTCGCCGCGGGTCATGACCAGCACCGGCCCGCAGTAGCTGAGCCAGCTCGCGGAATGCCCGTGCACATCCTCCTCGCTGAAGATGACCACCGCGGCATGCTGCAGCACGTCGAGGGCATGGTTCCATGTCTGGTAGCCGACCTCCTCGCCCACCAGCAGCTCGCGCATGTAGCCTTGCGGCGAGACGCCGAGCAGCCCCTGGCCGAAGGCGCGGGCCATAGCGGGCGGGACTTCGCCGGCCACCGGCGCCAGCAAGGCCAATGGTGTCTTACGCCATTCGGACGGCAGGATTTCGGGCGGGATCGGCGGGGCTAGGGCACGCAGGTACTGCCGCCGGCCGTCGCTCTCGTAGACGTTCTGGAAGGAGGTCGAGGCTTTCGCCTCTAGGTTCACAACGACGGTGTTGGGCAGCTCGTGCAGGACCTCGACCTCGCTTGCCCCCGCTGTGACCACGCCGACGGCATAGCCTAGTTTGGCAGCGGTGCTGGCAGCGTAAAAGACGGCCCCGCCAGGCCGCCAGCCAGGCGGTTCCGCTACGACGTCGCGGCAGATGTGACCCACGACGACGAGGTCCGGGGTGGCGAGAGCCACGCCCTTACTTCGGGGTTATGACGACGCGGCGGTCTTCACCCTCGCCGACGCTGTGGGTAACCACTTCCCCATGCTCAGCCAACTCCAGATGGATGATGCGGCGCTCGTTGGGAGGCATGGGATCGAGCGTGACCGCCTGGCGGTAGTAGCGCGCCCGATCGGCCATGCGCCGGGCCATGCCGCGCAGCTGCTCCTCGCGGCGCAAACGGTAATCCTCGGCATCGACCACCACCCCCAGCCACTCGCCAGTCTTGTGGTTGAGCATTTGATTGAGGATGAACTGTACGGCGGAGAGCGTTTCGCCCCGACGACCAATGAGAATGCCGAGGTCCTCGCCAATGACGTTGAGCGTAATCGGGTCCTCATCCCGAATCTCCACCTCGGCGTCCACGCCCATCTTGTCGAGCAGCTCCTCGAGCAGGTCGGCAGCGATATCCGGAGCTCCTTCGGTAGTCGGCTTGGGCCGGGGAGCGCGCTCCTTCGGCGGCGCCGGAGCCGGCGCGGGAGCTTCGGCGGGGGCGGGCTTAGTAGCGGTGGCAACAGCGTAGCCACCCTCCGGCGGCTTCTCGCCGGGCGCAAGGGCGGGCTGCATGCTGACGACGATGCGCGCCTCCTCGGCGCCTATGCCCAGGATGCCCTTGCTGCCCTCGCTGAGGATGGTGTAGTCCAGCCGGTCGGCTGGGATGCCGAGCTGGGCCGAGGCCGCCGCGATGGCGTCATCGACCGTTTTCCCGGTGATTTCAACCGTCTCCATGTCCCGTTCCTTTTATACGCGACCTGGTTAGCCGCGTCTCGCCTTAGCTTTGGATTTGGGCCGCGGCGTCTTCGCCTTGGCCGGCTGGCGGCCGTCACGCGAGGCGCCATCGGGCGAGGGACCTAGCAGCCCGCTCAAACCTCCGAACGTCGGCCGTTCGAACAGCTGCCCCCAGCCGGTGATGAAGTACTGCTGGACGATGCCGAAGATGGTGGACACAGCCCAGTAAAGCGGCAAGCCCGCCGGGGTGCCCCAGGCGAAGACACCGACCATCAGCGGCATGAACTGCATCATGTTCTGCATCATCTGCTGCTGCTGGTCGGTCTGGCGGGTGGTCATCATCATGCGCTGCTGGATCCACTGTGTAGCGACGCACAGCACCGGCAGGATGTGCCAGAGATCAGGCAGAGCGAGGTTGGGCAGCCAGAGAAAGGGGGCCGTGAACAGCGGGTTGTACAGCAGGTCATTTTGGTTGCCGAGGTCCAGCAGGGCGCCATACAGGCCCGACAGGATGACCAGCTGCGGGATGAGAGGCAAGCAGCCGGCCATGGGATTGACGCCCTTTTCCTTATAGAGGGCCATCGTCTCCTCGGTCAGCCGCTGCTTATCGCCTTTGTGCTTACGCTGCAGCTCCTGGATCAGGGGCTGGATCTCCTGCATGGCCTTCGCCGACTGCAGCTGCTTGAGCGTGAGCGGCAGGAGCAGGAACTTGATGCCGATGGTGAAGACGACGATGGCAAGGCCCGCGTTGTCGCCCAGGCTGTGCGCCAGGAACACCAGCGCCTGAGCCATCGGCTCGGAGACGAAGCGGAACCAGTTAGACATCAGACGACCGGGTCATAGCCGCCCGGATTGAAGGGATGGCAGCGGCCAAGCCGGCGCGCCGCCATCCAACCGCCGCGCAGCAGCCCATAACGGCTGATGGCCTCGTAGCCATAGTGTGAGCACGAGGGTTCGAAGCGACAGGTGGGCGGGAACACGTGAGAGAGCGTCAACTGGTACAGACGGATTGCTCCCAGGGCCAGGTACTTCATTCCTCTCGCGCCTGGGCGATCAATCCGCGCCGGCGCAGCAACTCATCCAGTGCGTAAACGAATTCGGCCACGGTTGCGTTTGCGCCCGGGGGCCGTATGACAACCAGTATATCCCAGGCAGGCGGGAGGCTTGGCAGAAGCGAGCAAACGGCAGCTCGAAGGCGGCGGCGGGCGCGATTGCGAACGACGGCGCCGCCAACACGCTTGCCGCACACGATTCCCACGCGGACGAGAGCGAGCTCGTTGGGCGCGGCGCGGAAGGATAGAAGCTCATGATGGGCAGCCGCCCCTGAGGCGAAGACGCGTTCGAAATCGGCTTTGCGGGTAAGGCGGCTAGCGCGGCTGAGCAGCGCCTAAACTGTCAGCCGCTGGCGGCCCTTGGCCCGCCGAGCGGCCAGCACGTTGCGGCCGTCCTTGGTGGACATCCGCTTGAGGAAGCCGTGCACCCGCTTGCGTGGGATGCGCTTCGGCTGGAAGGTCCGTTTCACGACCGCTGCAGTATAGCCGCTTTGTCGGGGCGGCTAGCCCTCGACCTCGAACTGCAGATACTTGGAGTGGCCGAGATCGTCCACCCATTTATCGAAGCTCTTGCCCGGCGCCAGCGCCACCAGCTTGGCGCCGCGCGGACCGTCACCGGTGATCTTGCCGTCGTCGCCTTCAGTGAGGCTGCCAGCGTCGCTGCCGTCCATCAGCTTGAGGGTGATCTTGCGCATTGCGATATGCGATGGTACCAGACGCTGGACAATCGACCGCCCCGACTGTATGGTTGACAGCAAGATGGCGTCTCGGATCGGCATCATGATTATTGGGCTCGGGGGATTCCTACCGAGCTAAGACCTGCTCGCTCGAAACCACCCCCTCGCTGTGCGAGGGGTTTTTTTGTTGGAGGAACAATGGCCAAGCTGGAGCTGTACGACACCACACTGCGCGATGGCACGCAGCGCGAGGGCATCTCCCTCTCCGTCGAAGACAAGCTCAAGATCGCCCGACGGCTCGACGAAGCCGGATTCCACTACGTCGAAGGTGG
>DATGVV010000684.1:0-12500 GCA_035299885.1 Chloroflexota bacterium
CTGATACTGGCGGGAGTGGGCGCGCTCAGCCTCACGATGCCGTTGACGATGGCCATCATCGCCATCCTGGCGATTGTCGTTATCAGCTATCGCCAAGTCATCTTTGCCTATCCCAATGGCGGCGGCAGCTACGTCGTTGCCTTCCAGAACCTTGGCACCCTGCCCGGGCTTGTCGCTGCCGCCTCGCTGCTGACCGACTATGTGCTCACCGTAGCGGTATCCGTGTCCGCGGGCGTAGAGGCGATCACCTCCGCTTTTCCCTCGGCGTTCGAGTTTCGCGTGGTCATATCCGTGGTGCTCATCGCGCTTATGACCACCGTTAACCTGCGCGGCATCCGCGAGTCCGGCAACGTCTTTACGGTGCCGACGTACGTCTACGTCGTGGCCATGCTGGGGATGCTGGGCTACGGCTTCGTGCGCTTTTTCACCACGGGCTTACCCGAGTACCATGCGCCGCCGGAGTGGCTGGTACAGCATGGGGCGGGCGGCGCGCTGACGCTGCTGCTCGTGCTGCGCGCCTTTGCCTCGGGCTCGGTGGCTTTGACGGGCACGGAGGCGGTATCGAACGGCGTGCCCGCGTTCAAACGGCCCGAGGTGCCCAACGCGCAGATCGTGCTGGTAGCGATGGGGAGCCTGTTCGCGGCGATCTTTTTCGGCATCAGCTTCCTGTCAGGCCACATCGGCATCGTGCCCGATCCCTCGGAAGTGGAGACCGTCAACAGCCAGTTGAGCCGGGTCCTGGTGGGGGACGGCTGGTTCTTCTACCTCATCCAGTTCTCGACCGCGGTGCTGCTGATCCTGGCGGCCAACACGGCCTTCAACGGCTTCCCTAGGCTGGCCAGTATCCTGGCCCGCGATAAGTTCCTGCCGCACCAGTTCGAGTTCCGTGGCGACCGCCTGGCATTCTCGACCGGCATCATCGCGCTGTCGCTGGTGTCGATCCTGCTGGTCATCGCCTTTGGCGGCAGCGTCACGGCGCTGATCCCGCTGTACACGATCGGCGTGTTCGTGGCCTTCACGCTGAGCCAAATTGGCCTGGTCCGGCATTGGTTCGATCTGCGCCAGGAGCGCAACTGGCAGATTCGGGCCGGCGTCAATGGCCTTGGCGCGGTGGCGACCGGGATCGTGGCCATCGTGGTGGCCGTTTCCAAGTTTCTGCTGGGCGCTTGGATCGTGCTCCTGCTCATCCCGCTCCTGGTAGGCATGATGCTGGCCATCGGCCGCCACTACAACCGCGTGAAGGGCGAGCTGGAGGGTGACATACCGGTTACTCCGGCGGCTATCAAGCACACCATCATCGTGCCGGTGGCCGACCTGAACCGCATCGCCATTCAGACGCTGGCCTACGCCCGCTCGATCTCGCCTAACGTCACGGCGTTGCACATTGCCCAAGACGAGGAATCGGCGCGCGCGTTCCGGGAGAAGTGGCTTGCCTGGGGTGACAAGGTGCCGCTGGTCACCATCGAGTCGCCCTATCGGTCTGTCGTAGGGCCGCTGCTGCGCTATGTCGACAACATCGATCGGCAGGACAAGGACGACACCGTCACGGTCATCCTGCCGGAGTACGTGACCGCCCATTGGTGGGAGCAATTGCTGCACAATCAAACGGCGCTGCGGATTAAGGCGGCGCTTCTATTCCGGCCGGGGACGGTTGTAACCAGCGTGCCGTATCACGCGGCTCGTCACGAGGGTCACCAACCCGCCGGGGTCGGAGAGGCTAAGTAAGGCTGTTTAGGCGCTGACCGCGACGCGCTCTTTGGCCGTCACGGGATACAGCCAGTGGCGGTACTTCGGCCGGCGGCTCCGCACCACCTCGAAGAACACCTCACGCAGGCGCTCGGTTAGCTCGCCGACCTGGCCGTTGCCGACCTCGCGATGGTCGATCTTGGTCACCGGCGTGATCTCCGCGCCAGTGCCGCACAAGAAGCACTCGTCGGCGGTGTACAGCTCGGTGCGGCCGACGTGCCGCATGTCGGTCTCGACGCCAAGCTCGTCACGCGCCAAGTCGACGATCGTCTCGCGGGTGATGCCTTCCAGGATGTCATCGCTGTTGTCGGGCGTGATCAGCTTGCCATCGCGCACCAGGAACAGGTTTTCGCTGCTGCCTTCGGCCACGTAGCCGGCGTTGTTGAGCATGATGGCTTCGTCGAAGCCATTTTCCATGGCCTCCGTCCGAGCCAGGCTGCTGTTGACATAAATACCGGTGACCTTGGCGCGCGCCGGGATCATGTTGTCGCCCACGCGGCGCCACGATGAGGTGCCGCAGTGCATGCCGGTGGTTTTCTCCAGGTACTTGCCAAACGGCAGGGAGAAGACGAAGAAGGCGTCGGTGCGATCAATGAGCTCAGGGCCGATCACTTCATCGGCCTTGTAAGCCTGGGGCCTGATATAGACGTCCGCCTGATCGTTGTTGCGGCGGCACAACTCGGCCGCTATCTCGCACAGCTCATCGACGGGGGCCGGCAGCGTGGTGCGCAGGATCCGCGCGCTGCGCTCGAGGCGCTGGAGGTGCTCACGCAGGCGGAAGATGTTCATCTGGCCGCTCTGGTCGTCCCAGTACCCGCGAATGCCTTCGAACACGCCCGTCCCATACAGGAAGGTATGGGTCATGATGCTGATCTTGCAATCAGCCATCGGCTGAAACTTGCCCTCGAAGTAAGCGATGCGGGACGAGTCCATGTTGTCAATAAGTGTACCAAGCAACGTCGGTTGCCTGGTACATAAGAATCAAGCCTTCGTCCCGCTCGAGGACTAGGCTACTCGGTAGGGCTTGAAGAAGTTCGCGGTGCGCAGGTACTCGGCTTCGTTGCCCTCGATCATGACCTTGTGCATCACCAGCAGGTCGGCGTCCGGCACCCAACGCGTAGGCTGAATGCACAAGCTGCCGGCGTGGCGTCCTTCTTCATAGACCTGCACCTGGCCGCGCCGTCGCGGGACGCGGTAGAAGCGGCCGGGTATGAGCCGGCTGCGCAGCTCGATAAAGCCGAACGTCGTTAGCTGCCGGAGCTGGTCGCGGGTGAGCAGTTGAGCGACGAGCTGCTGAGCCCGGCGCTCCGCCTCGTTGCGCTCATTGGAGAGCGTCGATTCACGGTGGTACAGCCACCAGGCCAGTCCACCACACAGGATCAGGAAGACCCCGGTGATGATGCCTATTTGCGCAACGGCGACGGCCAGCCCGGGGGCGCCGATCATCCTCCAGCCATGCGGGGGATGATGACGATTTCCTCAGCAGTGCGATCGAAGCTGTCGATGCGCTCGGCAGGTTCGCCGGGAACCAGCTTGAAGGCGCTGCTGCCGCGGCTGCGCTCGCGCGCGAAAATCGCCTCAGCCTCAGCGATGGCGGCTAGCGCCTCGGAATCTCCGGCCTCAACGTCGCGGGTTGCCCAGTTTATGCGCCGGTCGCCCCGCGAAGAGAGTACATATAGAGTGGCCATGGTCTTCGCTCCTGTGCCCAAGGGCTTGTCAGATGCCGGCAAATCAGCAAGCTCTGTGCCACTTCGTCAGGGCGCGAGTTTGTTGATCAGACTAGCCAGGTAGGCTGCTCCGAAGCCGTTGTCGATGTTGACCACACCCACGCCGCTGCTGCACGCGTTGAGCATCGTCAGGAGTGGGGCCACGCCGCCAAACGCTGCGCCGTAGCCGACGCTGGTCGGTACCGCGATCACCGGCCGCTCCACCAACCCGGCCGTGACCGCTGCCAGCGCCGCGTCCATGCCTGCCACCACCACAATTACGCGCGCCTCGTTCAGCCGCTTGCGTTGGTCGAGCAGGCGCTGCAGCGCGCTGATACCGACGTCGTAGATGCGTGTCACGCAGTTGCCCATGTAGTGGGCGGTCAGCGCCGCTTCCTCGGCCACCTGCAAGTCGGCTGTGCCGGCGCTGAGCACCACGACGTCGCCGCTGTGGTCGATCTTGCTCGCGTCCTGCACGATGGCAACCAGCCGCGCCTCCGGATGGTACTCCACATTCGGTAGGCGCTGTCGCAGGGCCTCGCCAGCGTCAACGGCGAGCCGCGTTGCCAGCACCACGTTGTGCCTGGCCGCCAGATGCCCGGCAATGCTCACGATCTGCTCCGGCGATTTCCGCTCCCCGAAAATGACCTCGGCAAACCCCCGCCGCAGCTCGCGGTGCAGGTCCAGCTTGGCAAAGCCCAGATCCTCATAGGGCAGGTCCTTGAGGCGCTCCAACGCGGCGTCCAAACCTACCGCGCCAGAGGCCACAGCTGTCAGCAACTCGCGCAGCCGCTGTTCATCCATCCAAGGCGATCATATGCACGAGTGCGACGAAAGTCGCATTCGCTCCCGAGGTGCCGACGCTATAGTTCAGCCGTCTTGCGAGCAAGTGCGTGGCGCTAGCCCTGCCGGAGATCGCCGCCCCACGGTGTACGGCCTGCGGCAGCTGCATCGAAACATGCCATGTGGAAGCGCTGGCCATGGCTGGCGGAGTGGCTGTCGTGTCCCGGCCGGATCGCTGCGACTACTGCACCGAATGCGAGCTGGTGTGTCCCGAGGGCGCCATCACCTGCCCCTTTGAAGTCGTCATTGAGGATTGGAGCTGAGGCATGGCTGAGCTGAACCAGGATCAGGTCCTGCAGGCTCTACGCAGCGTCCAAGACCCCGACCTGCACAAGGACGTGGTCTCGCTGAACATGATCAAGGACCTGGCCATCGACGGCGGCAAAGTGTCGTTCCGGATGGTGCTCACCACGCCAGCCTGCCCCATGAAGGCGCAGATGGAGAGTGCAGCCCGCGATGCCGTCACGGCCCTGCCGGGCGTTACCGACGTGAATGTGCGCATGGACAGCGAGGTGCCAAAGGGCTTTCAGCTGGCCGGCAAGCAGTCTGTGCCCGGCGTCAAGAACATCATCGCTTCCTCCAGTGGCAAGGGCGGCGTGGGTAAGTCCACGGTTGCCGTGAACACCTCATTGGCACTGGCGGAATCTGGTGCCAGGGTGGGCATCGTCGACTGTGACGTCTTTGGCCCCAACATCCCGATGATGATGGGCGTCCACGGCCTACCGCCCAGCTCCGGCGACAAGATCAAGCCGGCGCTGTCCTATGGCGTCAAGGTGATGTCCATCGGCTTTTTGGTGCCGGAGGAGAAGCCGATCGTCTGGCGCGGGCCGATGGTCTCGGGGCTCATCAAGCAGTTCATCTACGACGTCGAATGGGGCGAGCTCGACTACCTGATCGTGGACTTGCCGCCTGGCACGGGCGACGCCCAGCTGACGCTGGCGCAGATCGTGCCGATGACTGGCGCGATCGTCACGGTCACACCGCAGCCCGTAGCCACGCACGACGCTGTCAAGGGCATGCTGATGTTCAAGCAGCTCGAAGTGCCCATCCTGGGCATTGTCGAGAACATGAGCTACTTCATCTGCCCCTGCGGCTGCAACTACCGGACGGATATCTTCGGCCATGGCGGCGCGCGCAAGATCGCTGAAGAATACGAGGTCCGCTTCCTGGGCGAGGTGCCGCTCGATCCCGTCATCCGGACCGGCGGCGACGCCGGGAAGCCGGTGATGATTGCCGAACCCACCTCGCCACAGGCCGAGGCTTTCCGTCAGATTGCCTCGCAGGTGGCGTCCCAGGTCAGCATCGAGAACGCCAGGCGCGCCTCGAGCCAGCTCATTCAGATCACTGGCATAGGCACGCGCTAGCTGCTCGTTCGGAAGGCCTCCTGGGCGTTGCGAACGATTTCCAGCGCCACTTTACGGGGACCCCAGCCGCGCAGTGTCGTCGGCTTGTCCACCTCCAGCGTCTTGTAGATCTCGAAGAAGTTCTCGATCTCGGTCAGCAGTGCTTGGGCACGCTGTCCAGATCGTACACGTCGTCCTGGCGCGGATCGTCGGCGCAAGCGCACAAGATCTTGTGGTCGAGGCCGTTGTAGTCCTCCATGTGCAGCACGGCCACAACCCGCGCCCGCACGATGCAGCCTGGAAACGTGGGCTGATCGGCCAGCAGCAGCGCATCCAGGTGATCGCCGTCATCGGCCAGCGTGTCCTCGATGAAGCCGTAGTCGGTCGGGTAGTGGACGGACGAGTAGAGCACCCGATCCAAGCGGATGGCTTTGCGCTCGAAGTCGTACTCGTACTTGTTCTGGCTGCCACGGGGGATCTCGACCAGCACCGTCAGCAGCTCGTCGGTCATGTTCCAATGATCTCACGAGCATGACCGAGCAAGAGATTCAGCGTGTGCTGGTGGTGGCCGCCCATCCGGATGACGCCGACATCGGCTGCGGCGGCACCATGGCCAAATGGGCCCGCCAGGGCAAGGACCTCGTCTACCTCATCTGCACCCGCGGCGACAAGGGCAGCAGTGACCCTGACATGACCGGCGAACGCCTCGCCGAGATCCGCACCCACGAACAGCAGGCGGCGGCCGAAATTATCGGCGTCAAGGAGGTTCGCTTCCTGGACGGTCGCGATGGCGAGCTGCTGCCGACGCTGGAGCTGCGCAAAACCATCGCCGAGATGGTCCGCTACTACCGGCCCGACGTGATCTTCACCCACGACTCGACCGTTCACCTGTACGACCATGGCAACCTGAACCATCCCGACCACCGTGTGGTGGGGACGACTGTGCTGGACGTGGTCTACCCCATCTCGCGTGACGCGCTGCACTATCCTGACCAGCTGGCTCGCGGCCTCAGCCCGCACGAGGTCCACGAGGTGTACCTGTTCATGGCCAACCAGCCCAACATGGCGTTCGACATCAGCGACACGATCGATCTCAAGGTCGAGGCCTTGCGGCGCCATGCGTCGCAGTTCCCTGATCCGGAGCGGGTGGATGCCTGGCTACGGCAGCGTCAGCGGGACGTCGGCGCCATTCACGCCATGGGCTATGCGGAGAACTTCCGCCATGTCGTCACCCGCTGAGAAAAAGGGCGGAAGCCAGGTGCAAACCCAGCTTCCGCCCTGGACGTGCCCCACATCGACCCCTCTCTCCCAGTCGTCCGCCTTCACACTACGGCGCTGAGCGAGCAGTCTGTTATGCCAAAGATCACATTTCTGTCTGGCGCGGCGCGGTGACGCTCGTCGCCTGCAAGATCAAGCTCCACCTGCCGCTCAGCCGGTCGCTCAAAGCCAAGCGACAGATCATCAGATCAATCGTGGGCCAGGTCCGCAGCCACTTCGACGTCGCTGTCGCAGAGGTCGGCGACCAGGACCTGTGGCAGGTGTCGGAGATTGGCGTGGCGTACGTCACCTCGGACGTGCGCCATGGCCAGGAGGTGATATCGAAGGTGGCCAGCTTTGTGGATGGTTTGAAGCTGGGGGAAGCCGAACTGCTGAACTATGAGACGGAAGTAGTGGACCTGTTCTAGGCGGGCCGGTGCCAGATCGAGGCCAGGTGCATCAGCGGACGCAATCTCGACGAGTGAAGGTATGGAAACACGTGGCGGAGGAGGAATCCGTCGAAAACGGAATGACGCTGTTTGATAACCATGAATAACCTTTCGAGCGACCGAGTTGTATAACGTCCACTTCGATTGATTTGATATGCGCCCGCTTGGCTTGGCGTTTTAGCTGGCGCCCATCTCGCCGCCGGCGTCTTCCGTCACATCCTCCCGAAGGCGGTGCGCCGTGCCCTTCGTCTTCTCCTGCAGCTTGCTGGCCTGCGTCTTGACGTTGTCGACAGCCTCGTGGCTGCGTGTCTGAGCCGTGTCCAAGGCGGTCTGGGCAAACTGCCGGCTTTCCTCGGCCAGGCCGCGGCCGGATTCAGCGAATAGGCGGGCCGAATCCGCGAATTCACGCCCGCGCTCCTGGAGGTGCCGGCCACGCTCGGTCAGGGGCTCGAAACCGGGAATCTCGCCGCCCTGCTCGCGGAAGTAGCGGTACGCGGCGGCTCCTAGGACCATGCCTACCATCAGCCAGAACAGCCGGTTCATGTACGTGCCTTTCTTGTCGTCAAACGTCCAGCGTGACAACCGCAAGAGGTATGCCATTTCCCCTAGGCTGTTCACCGTTTCCAGGCCAGCAGCTCGCGGCATGCGCGGAGCGCCTCCTCAACCCCGATCGCACCCGCCAGCCGTCGCGTGTACGCGCCACGGATGCCCCACACATGCGGGTTGGTGCTGACGTAGATGGCGAGCGCCGGCGTGCCGACGGCAGCGGCCAGGTGGCTGATGCCGGAGTCGTTGCCGGCGAACAGCCGGCTGCCCTTCAACCGCCGTGCCAGCTCCGCCAGCGGCAAGCTTTCCCACAGCTCGTGTGGTCCGCTGGCGGCGAACGGCGGGTCTGCTGGCCCGCGCACGATGGCAAGCTGCAGGCCGAGGGCTTCGGCCAGCTCGGCGAACCGCTGCGCCGGCCAGCGCTTGGCCGGGCTGCCCGCGCCAGGGTGCAGCACCAGCTCCGCGCCCGGGCCCGCCTCCGCCGCCAGCCAGGGCGTTCGCCCGGTGAACGCCGGGTCGATAGCGTCCACCAGCCAGTCGGCCACGTGCACGCCACGCTTAAGTGCCTCCAGCGGTTCGCGCTGAATTCCTGGTAGGCCCTTCGGCTGGCGGGCCAAGATGACGTGCAGGTCTGTGCCTGGCCAGGGCCGCGGCGGCTCCTCAAACAGCGGCAGCAGGCGTGGATCGTCGGCCGACAGCGGTTCGTCGACGGGCAGCAGGGGCACCATGGCCGAATTGCCCGAATAGGTGATAGCGCAGCCCGGAAATCGCCACCGCATAGCCGCCAGCGCCGGCAGAGTCAGGATCGTGTCGCCAATCGCGCCAGGGCGGTAGACGAACAACTGCTTCCTTGTCAATCCTTCGCCTGCGGCTCAGGATGACACAATGGGGCTATTAATGGGCAGCCTGCTTGACGTACCCGGGCTGCGAATCGGCCACTGGACAGGCCAGCGTACCGGCTGCACGGTCGTGCTGGCTCCGCCGGACGGCGCCGTGGCCGGTGTGGACGTCCGAGGTGGCGCGCCCGCCACCTACAACGTCGAGCTGCTGCGGCCGCTGAACCTAGTGGAGCGGGTGAACGCGCTGGTCCTGTCCGGCGGCAGCGCGTTCGGCCTGGAAACCTGCGCCGGCGTCGTGCGCTGGCTCAAGGAGCAGAAAGCCGGCTTCCTGTATGGCGGAGTCAACGTGCCCATCGTGTGCGGGGCGGGCATTTTCGATTTGAGCGTGGCCGAAGGGCCGCCGCCGGACGCCGGCAGCGGCTACGCGGCCTGCCAGGCCGCCTCCGACAGCGAATCCCGTCGGGGGCCCACAGGGGCCGGTGCCGGCGCAACAGTCGGGAAAGCCCTCGGCCCAGCTGGAGGCATGGCCGGCGGCTTGGGCATGGCGAGCGCGCGCGCCGGCCAGCACACGGTGGCCGCCATGGCGGTGGTGAACGCCTTCGGCGACGTTGTGGGCCGGCATGGCGACATCGTCGCTGGGGCCCGGCGGCCGGACGGCTCCTTCGCCGGTGCCATAGACCTCATCGCCGAAGATGGCCTGCTGCGCCGAGCCACGCCATCAAACACCACGCTGGCCATCGTGGCCACTACGGCCCCGCTCACGCGGGAGATGGCGGTCAAGCTGGCGCAAATGGCGCACGACGGCCTGGCCCGCGCCATCCGGCCGGCACACACCATGGTCGATGGTGACATCGTGTTCAGTCTCTCTGTGCCGGCGCCGGGCGCTGAGCCAGCCGACGTCAGCGCGCTCGGCGCGATGGCGGCCGAGGCCGTTCAGGACGCGATCCTAGATGCCATGCGGCCGGAGTAGCTCAGGGTGACTCTCTCGCAGCGCCTCCTGCCACTCGGCCGGGTTTGGCACCCACAGCCGCAGTCGCGGTCCGAAGCGCCTTGCTGGCCGCAGCGCGATCTCCCCTGACGGGCCGAACTCGATTGCCTGCACCGACAGCGGCCGCGCCGGCACGAGCCAGGCCGCCGTGACGTCACGCTGCGTCGTCACCAGGAACACCCGCAGCGACAGCAGCAGCCGAAAATTGGTAAGCCGGGCGCGGTAGGGGCCCTGCCGCCACCCGAGCAGCAGCGTCCGCGTCTGGACCATCACTCCCTGGCTCTCAACCAGCAGGCGCTCGCCGGAATCGAGAGCCGCCGCTCCCGTCCGGTGCAGCCCGGCCCAGCCGGCCAGCGCGCGGATGGCCACCACCAGCAGCAGCGCGCCGCCCAGCAGGTTGAAGAACGCGCTCAGGTCATAGCTCGGCACCAGCTGCCCCGCAGCCAGGAGCACCAGGCCCGCCACAAAGGCGAGGCTGACGCTGGGTGCATAGCGCATTATCGGTATGTCATCCTGAGCGAAAGCGAAGGACCTTTCCGGCAGGCCCGTCTCCGGCAAGGTTCTTCGTCGCCTCCCTCAGAATGACATCAACCACCATCCCCCAGTATGCGCACAAGTGGCGGGTGTTCGCCACGGTCGCGTGCGGCTCGTTCATGGCCACCATCGACCTCAGCGTCGTCAATCTGGCGCTGCCGAGCCTGCGCGCCACCTTCGGTATTGACGTCGCCCAGGTTGAGTGGGTCGTCTTGAGCTATCTGCTGACGATCACCAGCCTCCTTCTAACGATGGGCCGCTTGGCGGACCTGGTCGGCCGGGCGAGGCTCTACAACCTGGGTTTCGTGGTGTTCACCGCCGGCTCCATCCTGTGCGGCGCCTCGCCAAGCATCCTGGCGCTGATCCTGTTCCGGCTGGTCCAGGCCGTGGGTGCGTCGATGCTCATCTCGTCGGCGACAGCGGTCCTGCTGGACGCCTTTCCGGCCAACCAGCGCGGCCAGATCATGGGCCTCAACGGCACCATCTTTTCGGCCGGTGCGATGGTTGGGCCCACGCTTGGCGGCGTGCTGCTGACTTACCTGGGCTGGCGCTCCATCTTCCTGGTCAACGTGCCGGTTGGTGTGCTGGGCATGATCCTGGCCTTCCGTTTCTTGCCGCGGCAGCCCGGCCTCAAGAACGTCCGCTTTGACGTCCTGGGCAGCGTGCTGCTGGGCCTGTCGATCGTGTTTCTGCTGCTGGCCATCAACCAGGGCCAGCAGGTTGGTTGGACGGCTCGCGTGCTGGCCCTGGCGGCGGCGGCCGTACTGCTGATTGTGGCGTTTATCGCCCGCGAGCTCACGGCTCCAGAGCCGCTGCTGCGCTTTGGCCTGTTTCGCACGCGCGGCTTCACCAACGCCTTGCTGGCCCAAACGGCCTGCTCGCTGGCGATGGCCAGCAACCTCTTCTTGCTGCCGTTCTTCCTGGTGGCCATCCAGGGCCGGCCGGAGGCCCAAGCGGGCACCATCCTGCTGGCCAGCTCCCTGACCAGCTTCCTGATCCAGCCGCTGGGCGGCTGGCTGGCCGATCGCTTCGACGTCCGCTACGTCGCCTCCAGCGGTCTCCTGATCAGCTTGTTCGGCTACTGGCTGTACAGCGGCGTGAACGCTAGCTGGTCCACTTTGGACCTGGTGTGGCGGCTGGTGGTCATGAGCATCGGCTTCGGCGTGTTCATGAGCCCTAACGCCGCCGCCGGCTATCGCTACGTCGCGCCGGGGGAGCGAGGGCTGGCGGTCGGCACCATGGGCTTCAGCCGCAATCTCGGCTTTACTGTTGGGACGGCCGTGGCCGCCAGCGTGTGGACCTTGCGCGCCATGGTCGATGCGCGGGCTCTAGGACTGGACGCCGCCAGTAAGCAAGCTGAAGTGGCAGGCCTGCACGACACGTTTCTCATCGTGGCTGGGCTGATTGTCATCGCCCTGCTGTGCTCCGTCAGCCGTAAATGAACAGCCCATCCGCCACGGGCCGCTCTTTCCCATCCGACGGGTGGTTGACGATGCCGGCGAATGGCTGGCCGGGATGCCGCACCGCCATCTGCGCCGAGCCGCCGCTGTCGAAGGCCATGGCGTTCCAGGCGCCGATCGTCTGGAAGTACCAGGAGAATTGCGGCCGCGTGAGGCCCTGGTAGGGCCGGCCCTCGTGCCCATCCGCCACCACCAGCGACAGCCGCCGGCCATCCTGGCTGATGCCGACGCCGGACACCGGGTAAGGCCGGTTGGTCTCGAACGCGGCGGGCGCCTCCGGGTCTTGGTAGGGCAAGCCGTTTTTGACCAGGATTGGGCCGCCCCCGATAGCCGTTTGCAGATCCCGCCAGTCGGGATGGGATGTGTAGTTGAGCTGAATGCGGGCGCCCAGCGGTACGTACAGCGACAGCCAGGTGGCCGCCACGCCCTCGCCGGCCAGCACCACTGTGTCGCCGTTCACTGGCGGCACGCTGTCATGGCCGGGCTCCACCGAGCGCACAACGTAACTGTCTTTGACTGGATCGAGGTACACCAGGGTGGCGTTCTTGGCCGCCAGCACTGAGCCCATCGACTGGTTCACGGCGATGACCTTGTGGTCCATCAGTGGCAGGTTGAGGGCTTCGATGGGGAACGTCATGCCGCTGTTCAGCACTTTGAGCGAGCCCTGCCAGGTGTATTTGCCGATGTTCGCCTCGCCGTTGTCGGTAAAGGCGAACACTGCCCAGTGGTTCCCACTGCGGATGAGATTTCCGTTCTGGACGGTCCAGTTGAGGGGTACGCCCGAGGTAT
>DATGVV010000685.1:0-4160 GCA_035299885.1 Chloroflexota bacterium
GAGCGCTGAAACCTCGCCGTTAGGCGGTCCCATACGATACCCCCAATGTCCATCGAGGCGCTCAACCGTTGGCGGCTGATTTATCTCGGGACCGCTGCCGCCTTTGGCCACCCGATGCGACCAATCCTCATCCTCGGCGCGCTCTGCTGGCTGGCTCACGACCTCGCTCATGCCCGCGGGCGCGCAGTCGCAGGCGATGTGCTGGCGCTAGCCGGCCTGAAAATCGATCGCGCTGTGCTCACCTTGGCCGGCGTGCTTTTGGCCGCCTCAAAACCCGAGGCGGAGCCCTCGCCCTTTATCTGGTCGCGCTGGGCGCGGCCACGTGATACATCTTCAGCGCCAGCTGCACATCGAAGCGCGTCTCCGGATCGTCCAGCGATGCTCCCGTAAGCTCCTCGATGCGCTTGAGCCGGTACATCAGCGTGTTGCGGTGGACGAACAGCATGTCGGCCGTCTTGCTCAGGTTGCCGTTCGCGGTGAAGAAGGCGTCCAACGTCGGCAGCAGTTGGCTGCCCGACTTCTCATCGTAGTCAATGAGCTCGCCCAGCGTCTCGTCCTGGAAAGAGCGCAGCTCGGCCGTACCCTGCAGCTGCGCCAGCACGCGGTAGGCGCCGAGGTCGGCGAAGGCCGCGGTTTGGCCCGACCCAAACAGCCGCTGACCGGCTCGCAGCGCCTGATCGGCTTCGGCATAGCTGCGCTGCACGCCTTTGAGCCCCGCGTGCGGTCGCCCGATGCCGGCGGATACGCCGCGCAGGCTAAGCTGGCCGGCCACCTCCGTCCGTATCTGGTCCACCACCGCCAGCCAGTCCTTGGCGCTGGTCTCCTGCGGCAGCGGGTAGATGAACGCCGCGCCTCGATCCCAGGCCGCCACCAACGGACGCACACCTCGGCGGCTGATGGCCGAGCGCAGCGCCGCGGGAGCGCCATCCGCCGCGGTCAGATCGAGTGCTGCCACGCCATGCTGCGCCTCCACCTCCCATTCCAGGTGAGCCGCGCGCGCCAGGATCGAGGCCTCGTTGGCGTAGCTGCCACGCAGCACATCGCGCACGAAGTCGCCCTGGATCTTGGTCTCCGCTTCGACGACCGCCCGCTCCTTGACCATTTCCACCGCGCACACCGTGGCCGCGCGCGCCGTGAGCAGCCCGTCCAGCTCGGTCAGGTCGCCAGCCTCCGCCGCCAGCGTCACCACGCCGACGCCGCGATTGTTGACCGGGATCACGGCTGCCCAGCGCGGCAGCGATTGGCCCTCAGCATCGATCCATTCGGCCGTAGGCTCCTGGCCAATAGGCACCGGGTTGCGCGCCATCAGCTCCAAGCGCCGGCGCTGCTGCTTGCCCAGCGCCGCCTCCTGGCCGGCTTCCTCCAGCAGCCGCCCCCGGGCGTCGAAAAAGGCCACGCTCTTGCCCGTCTGGCGCGCAAATTCGGCGGCAATGCCGCTCAGGCCCTTGCCCTGCATAGCCACCTGCGTCAGCTGGCGCTGCAGCTGGCTCGTCCGAGCCTGCAGCTCGGCCTCCTTATTCACCAGTAGGCCGATGATCGATCGTTCGAGGCCGTGGAGATCGGCGCCCGAGGGCATCGCCAGCAGCGGCAGCTCGGTTCGCTCCGCCTCCTCAATAGCCGCCGCGTCGATCTCGCCGTCGACGGCCACCGCCGAGACGCGCCGCTCGCGCAATGTGCTCACGATGTGTGCCAGGCTCAGGGAGGCGTCCACCACGCGCACCGCTGCCAGGGACAGCAGCACCAGCTCGCCGCCCTCCAGGTGTTCCAGCGCCGGGGGTCGGCTCCGGAAAGTCGTGGCCCACGTCACCGTCCCTTCAGCTCCGGCTGCGCCCGCCACCAACTTCGTCCCCGGCGGCAGCGCCAGCTTTACGATCTCAGTGACGTTCATGTGTGGACTGCACAAATATAAAACGACCCACCGCATTGGCGGGCCGTCGATTGGGCAGAATGCTCAAACAGAATTCAGGATACAGAAGACAATGCTAGCGTCGGCTGGAGATTCTGAATTCTGGCCGTTTACCAGTCGGGGCTGGCGGGGAGGGCGGTTTCGCCCATAAGGTACTTATCCAATCCGCGGGCGGCCTCGCGGCCTTCCCAGATGGCCCACACCACGAGCGACTGACCGCGGCGCATGTCACCGGCGGAGAATACGCCCGGCTTGCTGGACATGTAATTCTCGTCGACCTTCACGTTGCCGCGGGCATCGAGCTCCAGGTCGAGGTCCTTGAGCATGGTGTTCTTCTCGGGGCCCAGGAAGCCCAGCGCCAGCAGCGCCAGGTCGCAATCAAGCTCGAATTCGGAGCCCGAGATCTCCTGCATTTGCGGCCGGCCGTCCTCGCCAGGCTTCCACTCCAGGCGCACGCCGTGCAGCTTCTTCACGTTGCCGTGATCGTCGCCCGAGAACGACTTGGTGTTGATGCTCCAGTCGCGGATGCCGCCTTCCTCGTGCGACGTCGACGAGCGCAGGATCATCGGCCAGTTGGGCCAGGGCATGTCCGGCGTGCGGTCCTCGGGCGGCTTCGGCAGCAGCTCGAACTGATAGACCTCCGCGGCTTTCTGGCGATGGCAGGTGCCGAGGCAGTCGGCGCCGGTATCGCCGCCACCGAGGATGACCACCTTCTTCCCGGTGGCCAGGATGGGCTCGGCAATCTCGTCCAGGCCGGACACGCGCCGGTTCTGCTGCGGCAGGAAGTCCATGGCGAAGTGCACGCCCTTCAGCTCGCGCCCGGGGACCGGCAGATCGCGCGGCCACGTGGCGCCGCCGCACAGCACGACTGCGTCGAAGTCCTTGAGCAGGCGCTCGGTCGGAAAGTTCACGCCGACGTGGACGCTGGTTTCGAAGATCACGCCCTCGGCCTTCATCTGCTCCAGACGGCGCTCGATGACCCACTTCTCGAGCTTGAAATCGGGGATGCCGTAGCGCAGGATGCCGCCGATGCGGTCTGACCGCTCCAATACGGTCACCCAATGGCCGGCGCGGTTGAGCTGGAACGCGGCTGCGAGTCCTGATGGTCCGGACCCAACCACAGCTACCTTTTTGCCCGTGCGGGTGGCCGGCAGCACCGGCGTGATCCAGCCCTGCTCCCAGGCATGCTCCACGATGCCCAACTCGATCTTCTCGATCGTTACCGGGTTCTTGTCGATGTTGAGGACGCACGCTTCCTCGCATGGAGCCGGGCAGACGCGGCCAGTGAACTCGGGGAAGTTGTTGGTCGAGTGCAGGAACTGGATGGCCTCTTTCCAGCGGTTGCGGTAGACCAGGTCGTTCCACTCGGGGATGATGTTGCCCAGCGGGCAGCCCTTGTGGCAGAACGGGATGCCGCAGTCCATGCAGCGGGCAGCCTGCTGCTGCAGCTTCTGCTCGGGGAAGTGGTCGTAGATCTCACGCCAATCCTTGAGGCGCTGCTCCACGGGCCGCCGCGGCGGCAGCTCGCGCTGAATCTCGATAAAGCCGGTGATCTTTCCCATAGTCGTTAGGCGTCAGACGTCAGACCGCCCCTACCCTCCGTATTGCTGACGTCTGACGCCCGATAACTGACGCCTTCATACGGCCGCCAGCCTCATCTGCTCCTCATCGAGGTGCTTGGCCTCGAGCACTTTCTTGTAATCAATGGGCACTATCTTCCAGAAATGCGGGAGGTTCACTTCCCACAGGTCCAGGATGCGGCGGGCCACTTCGCTTTCGGTCAGCTGCGCATGCCGCTGAATGAGATCGCGCAGCAGCTCCTGATCTTTCTTGTGGCTGACCCGCTCCGGAGCAACCATCGATGGGTTCAGCCGCTTCTGGAACTCGCCGTCCACGTCGAGGACGTAGGCGATGCCGCCGCTCATACCGGCCGCGAAGTTGCGGCCAGTTGGGCCCAGGACGATGGCCAGGCCCTTGGTCATGTACTCGCAGCCATGGTCGCCGCAGCCCTCCACCACCACCGTGGCGCCGCTGTTGCGCACCGCGAAGCGCTCGCCGGCCAGGCCGCGGATGAATACTTCACCGCCCGTGGCGCCGTACAGCGAGACGTTGCCGATGATGATGTTGTCCTCCGCCTTGAAGCTAGCCTCGTGCGGCGGGAAGACCACCATCTGGCCGCCGGATAGGCCCTTGGCAAAGTAATCATTGGCGTCGCCCTCGAGCGTGAACGACACGCCTCTGGCCAGGAAGGCGC
>DATGVV010000686.1:0-8975 GCA_035299885.1 Chloroflexota bacterium
GACTACGTGTTCACGTCCGTAGCGGTGCCCGGTTGGAAGTACATCCGCAACAACCCCAGCGGCAGCCACGAGCTGTATGACCTGCGAGCCGATGCCGGCGAGACGCGGAACGTCTCGATGGAGCACCCCAACCTCGTGCGCGAGCTCGAGGCCAAGCTCCAGGCCTGGATGAAAGCGGTCAAGATCTCGTGAGCGCGCTCGCGGAAGCCAAGCGGGCGTTTTATGCACAGCCGCGCGTGGCTCAGCGCTACGACGACCAGCGCTTCGGCGGAGCCAGCGGCGCTTATGTCAATAGCCGGGAGCTGAGCATCGTGGCCGAGCTGCTGCCCTCAGGCGACGTGCTGGCCGACGTCGGCTGCGGCACCGGGCGGCTGCTGCGGCTACTCAACCAGCGTGCGCACCACGCGTTAGCGCTGGACGCCTCGATGGCGATGCTGGAACGGGCTACACGCGCATGTCATCCTGAGCAAAGCGAAGGACCTTCCGCTGAGGCGACGGGCGTGAAGATCCTTCCGAGCTGCGCTCCTCAGGATGACATGCGCTTCGTGCAGGGCAACATTTTCGGTTTGCCGGTGCGGGGCGGCGCGCTCGACGGCGCGACCTGCCTGCGGATGCTGTTCCATTTCGACGACGTGCGGCCGCTGCTGAGAGAACTGCGGCGAGCGGTCAGGCCGGGCGGGGTGCTGGTCTGCGACACCTCGACGTGGTCGCCACGGGGGCTGCTCCCGGTCGGGCGCAGGGCTTGGGGCGAGCGGGTGGTAGCGCTGAGTCGAGCGGAGTTTCGGCGGTTAGCTCAGGAAAGCGGCTGGCGGGTGCAAGCGGAGCGGGCGTGCTTCCTCATTTCGCCGCACATGTACCGACTGCTGCCGCTGCCGCTGGCGCGGGCGCTGGAACGGCTGGAGCGGCGTCTGCCGGCCCAATGGCTTTGCCGGGTGTTCTGGCAGCTGGAAGCGGCAGCATAATCGAGCAGCCGCTGCCCAGCTTGGGATTGGGCTCGAGCAGCAGCGGCTGGCGCGGCGCCTGATCGAAGTTAAAATCGGCCAGCAGATTGCCGAGGTCGGGCACGTCCTCACGGACGGTGGGTCGCGGGTCGGGCCGGCCATCGTTGTTGGGATCGAGCCGCTGGCCGCCAAGGAAGCGGTCCTCGATGAACTTGAGGTAGGCGTCGAAGCTCAGCGTCTGGTGGTCGATGTAGCCACGCCGGGCGTAGGGACTGATGACCATCGCCGGTACCCGCAGGCCATAGCCGTTCTGGTCGATCTTTGGGGGCGTCACGTGGTCGTAGAAACCGCCCCAGTCGTCCCAGGCCAGGAAGATCGCCGTGCTGTCCCAGTTCGGCCCCTGCATGATGGTGTTGATCAGGTTGGTCACATACGCTTGGCCGGCACGGATCGAGGACGGTGGGTGCTCGCTGTGCTCCTCGTCGGGAATGACCCATGAGACGGCCGGCAGCGCGCCATCCTTGGCCGCCTTCAGGAATGTGGTCACCGGCTGGATATTGTCCAGCTGGTGGTCATCGCGGACCGTCTGGAAGCGCGGCAGCGGGTTAACCATGGAGTCGAAGCCGGGCGTCTGCGGCTTGTGCTTGCAGAACATGGCGCCGTTATCGTCGTCGCAATCGGGCTGGTAGCCCTCGCCCACGTAGTAGCCCCAGCTCACGCCCGCCTCGTGCAGCAGGTAGGTGATGTCGGTCCAGGCGTAGGGCTGAGGCTGCGGCTTCCCGGAGGCATCCGGCGGGCGGAGGAGCTCGGCGTCCTGCACCTCGTTGCGGCAGCTGCCGGGGTCGGCCGTCTGGCAGCGGGCGGACCAGGCCGAGACCATGAACAGATGGGCCGGCAGGCTCCATGACGCGTTCGGCTCGAACATGTGGTCTTGAAGCACGAACTCCTTGGCGTAGGTCCAGTAGTTCGGGACCTCGCGCGCATCGTGGTAGCCCATCACGTCGGGCTGGCTATCGGGCCGCTTGCAGATGTCTTTGGGGCAGCCTAGCTTGCGGCCGGCATCCTGCTGCTGAATGAAGCCGTCCATTTTGCCGCCGTCGATGTCGCCCCAGGCGTCTGCATTCGAGTGGGGCCCGCCCTCGTTAACGTCGGCGCTGTTGTGGAAGGGCTTCACGCAGGTCTTTGTCTGCGGGTCGGGAGCGCACACCGTGGGCGTGCCGTCGGGTCCCACCGGGATGCCATCCGCGCCCGGGAAGGTGCCGAAATAGTTGTCGAAGGAACGGTTCTCCTGCATGATGACGACCACGTGCTGGATCTTCTCGATACCGGTGGCGGTGGCTTTCAGGACTTGGGGAGGAGCCGCTTCGGCTGAGGTGCGATCGAGGGCAGCCGCGGCCGCGGTCTTTGCCGGGAGCTGGACGGACTGAACAGAGCAGCCCGCGGCCAGCATGGCGGCCGCAGCAAGGAAAGGGACTCGGACGCGCACTTACCTTTTGGATACCTTAGGGTGCGCAGATATTAACAATTTCTTGACAAAAAGTACTAACGAAGTCCCTCTCCTAGCCGCAGGAGTGGGTTAGAGGCCTTCTACTCCGTACTCCGCCCGCGCAGCTTCGCGGCTGACCTTGCCTTGCCGCACGTCACGCGCAACCAGCTCGGGATCGCGCTGGGCGGGATCGCCATAGCCGCCGGCGCCGGGCAGGCGCAGGCTGATGACGTCGCCGGCCGCCAGTTGGGACAGACCTTTTGAGGGGAGCTTCTGCTCGTCTGGCGTGCCGGGGTTCAGTACGAACTCACCCAGGGCACCGTCCTTTCCGCCGGCGATGCCCCAGGGGCGGAACTTGTGGCGATCGGCGTAGCGGGCGAAGGAGCAGTCGGCCAGAAGTTTGATGTCGCGCTGCAGCGCCAGCCCGCCGCGGTACCTGCCGGGGCCGGCCGAGTCAGGCCGGAACTCGAAACGCTCCGTCAGAATGGGGAACTCCATCTCTGCCGCCTCAATGGGTGTGTTCATGAAACGCGCCAAGTGCGAATCCTGGCCATCGCGGCCATCGCGGTACGGCCTGGCCGGGGCGCCGCCGACTTCGATGTCGGTATACGAAAAGCGCTTGCCGGTTCGCGGGTGGTAGCCGACGAAGCCGCAGGTGGTGCTTTGCGCGTGCGAGCCGGACACCACCCGATCGGGCATGGCCTCGGCAAAGGCGCGGAACATGGCCTCGACGATCTTGGCCGTGGTGTTGGTCCTGGCCGTGACGCCGGCCGGTGGCCGCGGGTTCACGACGCTGCCTTCGGGGATCCGGAATTGCACCGGCCGGAAGGCGCCGCCATTGGCCGGCACGTGCGGATCCGCCAAGGCCAGCACTACGTAGTACACCGCGGCGTAGGTCGAGGCGATGGGGCAGTTGACGTTGCCGCGGGCTTGCGGGCTAGTGCCCTCGAAATCCACCAGGATCGAGTCGCCCTGCTTATGAACCGTGACGCAAACATGCAGCGGGTCGCTGCCCACGCCGTCGTCGTCTACCCAGTCGTCGCCCGAGTACACGCCGTCAGGCATCTGCCGCAGGCCCCCTCGGATGCGCTGTTCGCTGTAATCCAGCAGCGCCTGCACGGCGCCATCGAACACGGCCGGTCCATGTTTGCGGTAGATCTCGCGGAACCGCTGGACGCCCACATTGGCGGCCGACGCCTGGCTGCGCATGTCGCCCAGCGTGACTTCGGGAATGCGCACGTTGCCAGCGATCATGCGTACCACCTCGGGGTCCTCGACGCCGCGCTTGTGCAGCTTGATCATCGGAAAGCGGATGCCCTCCTGGAAGACCTCGGTCATCCCGCCCGCGACGCCGCCCGGCGCCATGCCACCCATATCCACTTGGTGGGCGATGTTGCCGACGAGGCCGATAAGCTTGCCGTCCTCGAAAACTGGCGCGAAAACCTGCATGTCCATCACGTGCTGGCCGCCAAGGTAGGGGTCATTCGAGATGACCACGTCGCCCTCCTGGAGGCGCTCCGCCCCGGAGCTGTAGTGCTCCAGCACGCGCTTCATGGTGATGTCCAGGCTACCGAGCAGCATCGGCACATGGTGGGCCTGGGCGATGGTCCGAGCCTGCGCGTCGGCCAACGTGCAAGAGAAGTCGAGCACTTCCTTGATCACGGTCGAGCGCGCGGTGCGCATCATGGTGTAGCCCATCTCATCCGCCACCTGCTCCAGGGCATAGCGGACGACCTGCATGGTGATCGGATCGACAGCGCTCACCCGGCGCGCTCCAGGATCAGGTTGCCGTAGTCGTCAGCCTGCGCTTGCCAGCCGGGCGGCAGCACCGTCGTTGCCAGTGGCTCCTCTATCACGGCTGGGCCCTCCAGCTTGTGGACGGCACCGCGGTGAAGCACCGCGGTCTCCACGAGGCCATGTCCAAAGAAATAGACCTGCCGGCTCGAGCTGGCAGCCGACTGCTCAGGGCTGACACGTTTGAGTGTCACCGGCTCCACTTTCCCAACCCCGGTCAGCCGCAGGTTCACCAGCTGGACGACCTCATCCGGCGAGCTGTACGCGTACAGACGCTGATGGGCAGCGTGGAAGTCGGCGACGAGACGCGAGAGGTCGCCGGCGCTGCTGACGGGCACATTTATCTCGTAGGACTGGCCCTCGTAGCGGGCGTCGGCGGTCCATAGGACATCGATGTCCCGCGGCCCAAAGCCATCTGCGAGAAGGCGCTCGACGGCTTCGGTCTGCAGGGCCTCGAAGCGCTGGCGCAGGTCCTCGGGCGAGACCTCAGAAGCTAGACGCGCATAGGTCTGGACGTAGTCATGCCGGGCATCGGCTACGAGCAGGCCGAGCGCCGAGAGGTTGCCGCACAGCGCCGGGACTACCACTGTGCGGACGCCCAGCTCCTCGGCGAGATCGCAAGCGTGCAGCGCGCCGGCGCCGCCAAAGGCGAGGAGCGCGAACTCCCGGACGTCATGTCCGCGCTCGATCGAGTTGACGGCAATGCCCTTGGCCATGGTGGCGTTGACGATACGGATGATGCCCGCTGCCGCGTCCGCGATGGATAGGCCCATCGGCCGGCCAACGTGCTGCTCGATCGCATTGCGTGCCGCCTCAACGTCCAGGCTCATCTCGCCGCCCAGGAAGTAGCCGGGATTCAGCCGGCGCAGCACGAGGTTGGCGTCGGTGACAGTTGGCAGTTCGCCGCCACGGCCGTAGCAAGCGGGGCCGGGACGCGCGCCGGCACTGTGCGGGCCGACGTTGAGAGCGCCGCCGGGATCCAGCCAGGCGATGCTGCCGCCACCGGCGCCGATGGTGTCGATGTCGATGACGGCAATGCGCACCGGATAGCCAGCGAAGGATCGCTCGGCGCTGATGCTTCGCTGCCCGCGCGCGACGAGCGAGATGTCGAAGCTGGTGCCGCCCATATCGATGCCGATCAGCTGCTCGATGCCCGTGAGCTGGCCCATGAAGCTGGCGGCGACTACACCGCCGGCCGGCCCCGAATTGACCATGTTCACCGCTCGCTGGCGCGCCTCCGCCACAGTCATCAGCCCGCCCGACGCCTGCATGATGCGCACGTCGATTGTTCCCTCTCCCTCTGGGAGAGGGCTAGGGAGAGGGTCGGCAGGCTGGGGCCCGTATTTCTCTTCCAGCCGCGCCGCCAGTGCATCCAGGTAGGCAGCGGTCACAGGCTGCAGGTAGGCGTTTAGGACCGTCGTGGACGTGCGCTCGAACTCCCGAAACTCGGGCGCGACGTCCACAGACAGCGACATGGGAACGCCGGGCAGCCGCTCGGCCAGGATCTGGCCGATGCGCCGCTCGTGGGCCGGGTTCATGAACGACCACAGCAGGCTAACGGCAACCGCTTCTACCTGCTGTTCGCGCAGATACTCCGCGGCGGCGCAGGCGCTGCCCTCGTCCAGCGGCACGACCACGCTGCCTTCACGGTCAATACGCTCTCGCACGGGCCGGCGCAGATCGCGCGGCACCAGCGGTGGTGGATTGTCGACGGACAGGTCGTACATGCCTTCCTTAGGACGCTGGCAGCGACCGATCTCCAGCACGTCGATGAAGCCTTCGGTCGTGATCAGGCCCGTGCGCGCGCCGGTCTTCTCGAGCAGGGCATTGGTCCCGATCGTCGTGCCGTGGACCAGATAGCCGACCTGCGCCATGTCCACGCCCGCCAGCGCCAGGATCTTGTCCAGCCCGGCCAGGACGCCCTCCGCCAGATCGCCTGGCGTGGTCGACGTCTTGGCGTAGTGGATCGCGCCGCTGGCATCGTCCACCAGCACTACGTCCGTGAACGTTCCGCCGACGTCGATGCCGATTCGGACGCTCACAGCCGCAGTTTCGGCAGCACGCCAGCCATGCAGCGCTCCAGCTGTCCGCGTTGATCCCAACTGGCGAAGCGCAGGATCATGGTGCCGACGCCGGCGTCGAAGTAGCTCTGGATGCGCTCCGCGCAAGCCTCAGGCGGGCCAGCGGTGACCCATTTGGTCATCCACTGGTCGATGAAGTTGAAGTGGTAGTAGGTCTTGAGGAACTTGCCCGCCTCGTCGCGCGCCGCCTTTACGTCCTCCTGGATGTTGACCATGTGGTGGACGCCGGCCGGTATGGTCCGCTCCGCGTACTGCTCGACGATCGCCAACTGGTCGCGGAACACTGTCGGATCGACCACGTCCATGAGCCACCCATCGCCAAGCAGCGCCACGCGGCGCAGGGCCTGCTCGGCCACCTCAGGCGAGGAGTTGAAGGAGAACGGGTTGCTGGCGATCCAGATTGGCGGGCAGGGCTCCTGCACCGGCTTGGGGCGGAGATTGACGTCTTGGAAGCTGACGTACTTACCTTTGAGCGAAGCGTGCTCGGAGGTCCACAATGCACGCAGCGCCTGGATGCTCTCCTCCATACGCCGCGGCCGGCTCCTGCCGTCATAGCCAAAGGCCTCGTACTCCAGCCGGTGCGGCTCGCTGACGCGGGGGCTGCTGCCCATGCAGGCGCCCAGCAGCATGCGGCCGCCAGAGATGACGTCGAGACTGGCCCACTGGTGCGCCAGCTGGATAGGGTGGCGCAATGGCATGCTGGCCAGGCAGGCGGTGCCCAGCGTGATCGTCCGGGTGCGGGCGGCGATAGCGGCCAGCGTGGTCAGCGCCTCCAGCCGAGGCAACGCCAGGATGCTGTCGCCGACCCACACCGAGCCGAACAGGCCGCTGGCCTCGGCCGCCTCGCTCATCCACAGGATGTCATCGACCGTGATGGCGCCGAACAGCACGCCCCGATTGGGCAGCGACAGGCCAATCCGGCCGGGCTGAGCGAGCATCGCCCCCATAATGTCATGCCCCCACATGTCATCCTGAGGAGCGCAGCGACGAAGGACCTTGCCGGGAGGCCGGCCGGGAAGTTTCTTCGCTTCGCTCAGAATGACATGAAAGCTATGCGCATTGGCCTGAACCTCCAAGCCGACAGCCCGCCGGGGGAGTTCATTGAGCTGGTGCGGCTGATCGATGACGCGGGGTTCGAGTCGCTGTGGCTGGCCGACTCGACGCTGACCTACCGCCACGTATTCGTGTACCTGACGCTCGCGGCCGAGCACTCGCGCCGGCTGCGCATCGGCAGCGCCGTCAACCACCCTCACGTGCGCCATCCGGCCGACACGCTGGCTGCGCTGGCGGCCGTCGACGAGCTGAGCGGCGGCCGGGCCGCGCTGGGCTTTGGCACCGGCGACCATTGGGTGGAGCACGCCGGGGTGCGCATCGCCACCGTGGACGAAGTGCGCGAGGCGGTGGAGCTTCTTCGATCCCTGCTTACCGCGAACCGGCCGCTGTCGTTTCATGGCCAGCGCTGGCAGCTGAAGGACGCCGAGCTGCCGTACCGCCTGCGCCACGACCTGCCCGTCTACGTCGCGGCCAGTAACCCCCGCATGCTGGCCCTTGCCGGAGAGCTGGGCGACGGCGCTCTCGCCTTTGTGGGGGCGGACCCGAGCGTGGCGGCACGGGCTCGCGCCCAGGTGGGCCAGCCACGGCCAGGTTTCGACTTCGTTCTTGCCTGCGGCTGCTCGCTGGATCGGAACGAGCAGCGCGCCCGCGAGGACGCCGCCGCCCGCCTGGATTTCCTCGAGCGCTCCGCCAGCAAACTGGTGCCGCGCCTGCGTGAGGCGCCCGACCCGATCCGCGCTTACGCCATCGCCGGCACTCCGCCTCAGGCGCTGGAGCAGCTCCGCCGCCTGTCGGACGCCGGCTTTGAGCACGTCCTGCTGCTGCCTCGCGGGCAGCTCCGCCGCCAGACGATCGAGCTGCTGGCTGCAGAGGTCCTGCCGCGCCTGTAAAGACGAGCGCTCATTGGCGTGGTGCTCGGCAAGCTATTGAGCGCCAACGTCGGGCTCGGCTTCCGGATGACCTTCTAGGGCCTAGATCTCGAGCAGCGGACGCACGTCGTCGAGCTTGTCCAGGCGCCGGACGAGCTCCAGGACCTCCTCGGGCAAGCCAGCTTTGGCCTGCAGCTCGTCCCAGGTAAGTGGCCGCTCGGGGGCGCCTTTGGCCGACACCACCTTCGCGCCAAGGGCGCGGCCGTCGCGCAGGTGCAGGCGGACTTCGGCCGGCCAGCGCTCGGGATAGAGCGCGCTCAGGTTCTTGCGGCCCGCTACCCTGACACGCTGCCACAGCTCCTTCACGTCCAGCGAGCGCTGCACGTCCGGCGTGAACTCCGCGAGCGTGACGCGGCCGAAGCGCAGCGCGATGGCAACCAGGTAGCGTAAGTCGGATTGTGCCGCCAGACGCGTCTGCGGATAGGACTCGAAATCGCGAACCGAGTACGCCTGCTCGGGGATGAACAGATCGGCCCGTTCCACGTCCTGCCAGCGCGTGTGGCCCAGCGCCTCCAGCGTGGCCTCGACCGCGGCTTGGCCGAAGAACAGGCAGGCGTGGAGCTTGAAGCTGAGCTCGGGCAGGCCCACGGGCCTAGGGGCGAGCAGCTCGTCCGCCGCCGCCTCCCGACCAAACACCTCGAGCAGCCCTCGGCTGCCGCCGAGGACGTCGCTCGGTCCCGACACGCCGGCG
>DATGVV010000687.1:0-5419 GCA_035299885.1 Chloroflexota bacterium
GATCATGGATGTCGCCCGCTCGTAGTCTGGCATTCCCTCGGCCGGCTTGAATAGCACCAGACCAGTTTGCGCGCCCCGAGGGGCCACCTCAATCCAGCGGCTGTCCGGCCCCAGGGGCGCGTCCATCCGCTCCTCGAAGCCAAGCTTCTTGACGTAGAACTCCTTGGCCCTGTCCTGGTCAGTCACCGACACCGACACCGTATTGATTCGCGTGATCATTGGGCGATTGTACGAATGCAGCGGACGTCAGCCCCAGCGATGTCGAGCGCTGGCCAGCTGCGCTCAGCCGTGACAATGGGCAACCGAAGCCGCAGCCCCGTTGCGTAGCACAGGCGATCGCCCAGCGAAAGCCCCGCGGGCGCGGTGGCGGGATACAACTCGGCGGCCAACCTCGCATCGTCCGCGGTTATTCCGAGCAGGGTCAGAAGGCCATCATCCCCGAGGATTCCGATAGAGGTGCGCCGCTGCTCAAACTCGGACGCCGTACCTCCCTTTCGGATTACCACCGTCAGCACCTCTGACCAATTGACGAGATTCACGGCGGAGCCGCGGGCCAGCGCCAAGGCACCTGGTCGACACCACCTCCCTCCCCGAGTCGCTGAAGGAAGGCCGGCTTGTCCGGCCTCCTAACTTGCAAACGCCGAATTCAGAGCCGGCGCGCGTCGTGCATCACCGTGCCATCGTGACCGCGTCCGGCCGCAAAGCATCCCTTGTCATGCCGAACGCCGGTGAGGCATCCGTCCTGGAGACGCGGATTCCTCGCTGCGCTCGGAATGACAAAGGCTTCCGGTCAGGCTCCTAGAGCGAGCTGCCCCGCTCGCTGGCTAGCTCGCGCACGACGCCGGCCACTACGTCGTACTCGAAGCCGCGCCGGACGAGGAAGTCCGTCAGCTTGCGGACGAAGGCCGGCTCGGGTTCGGCGGCCAGGGCGCGCGCCTTCTTGGTGGCCGCGGCGCGAGCCAGTGCCGTCTCGTCGGAGTCGCCCTCCAGCGCGGCGGAAGCCAGATCGCGCGGCACGCCTTTGCTCGACAGCTCGCGCTGGAGCAGGCGCTCGCCACGCGGCGACGAGCGGCGGCGGCTCTCGACCCAAGCTCTGGCGAAGGCCTCATCGTCGATCAGGCCGCCCGCCTTCAGCCGATCGACGGCAGCGTCGGCGTCGTCAAGCTTGGCGCCGCGCTGCTGGAAGCGCTGCCGGACCTCACGCTCCGAGCGGGCGCGGAAAGTCAGCAGCCGCAGGCCGTAGACGTACAGGCTGTCGGCATCCCATTCGCGCCGGCGCTCAGCCGGACGGCGTTTCACGTGAAACATTCTCGCGTCAGAATACGCCTAACGCCATGATCGACGACGTCAGCTACATCGAAAGCTACATCAAGCGGCGGCTGCCGGTCGTCACGGTGTTCCAGAACAGCACCGACGAGTCGGACGTCGAGATCGACGTCCAGAACATTCCTGGGCGGCCGTTGAGCCTCGTGCGCCTGCTGCTGAGCCGCCAGAACGCCGCCGTCATGCGCCAGGACACGACACTGGCCGACCGGCTCATCTCCACGCTCGAACAGGCGCTCAACGGGCCGTCGGATGAATCGGAGGCTGTTCTCGACCTCCGGGGCCAGCTCTAGCGCGCTGGAAACTCCGGCGCGCTGCCGGATGTACTATCCGACGAACACTCGTAGGAGGAGATTGACGTTGCGGTCTACCCACACTTTCGTCCTGACCCTGGCCCTCGTGCTGACAGCTTGCGGCGGCGCGGCTGCACCAGCCGCCAGCCCGAGCGCGCCCGTTGCCTCGAGCCCGGCCGGCAGCGCCAAACCGGCGGCCTCGGGCAGCGCGCAGCCAGCAGCCTCAGCCAGCGCAGCCGGCAGCGCCAAACCGGCCGCTTCGGCCAGTGTCAGCGCCAAACCGGCCGCGGCCAGCATCGCTCCGGCCAAGCCGGGCCAACTTCTGGCTGCCTACAGCGAGATCGTCACCTCCAACCTGCCCATGTGGGCGGCCAAGGAGGCCGGCATCTACCAGAAGCACGGCCTCGACGTCGACCTACGTCTCATCGAGAGCTCGCTGGTCGTCGGCGCGCTGCTTTCCAGCCAGGTGCAGATTGGCGGCGTCGGCGGATCCGAGACTCTGGCCGCGGCCGTCGAAGGCGGCGACCTCAAGATCCTGGCAACTACCACCCCGGTTTACCCCTACAAGCTCGAAGTCGCCAAAGATATTCAGTCGCCACAGGACCTGAAGGGGAAGAAGATCGGCATCAGCCGCATTGGATCGTCCTCTGATGTGGCCACCCGGGCGGGCTTGCGCAAAATCGGCCTGGAGCCGGACAAAGACGTGACCATCGTGCAGGTCGGCTCATTGCAGGCCCGAACGGCGGCCCTGATCAGCGGCGCCATTCAAGGGGCCGTGGCCACCCCACCGGACACCATCACGCTCGAGAACCAGGGCTTCCATGCCCTGGTAGACCTGGCCTCACTCGATCTGCCGGCCAGCAACAACGGCATCGTCGTCCAGGGCGCGTGGTTGAACGCCCACCGCGAAGAGGCGCAGAAGTTCATCGACTCCTATGTCGAGTCGATCGCCCGCGTCAAGAAGGACCAGACCCTGGCCATCGACGTGATGAAGAAGTACCTCAAGAACGACGACATGAAGCTGCTGCAGCCGACCTACGAGTACTGGGTGGGTAAGACCATGCCGGTGCTGCCCTATCCCAAGACTGAGCAGTTCGTCGATTCCGTGGCCGTGGTGGCCGAGAAGAACCCGCGCGCTAAGACCTTCGATCTGAACAAGCTGCTTGACGACTCGTTCATGAAGTCGGCCGCCGATCGCGGCGTCGACAAGGCCTAGACCCCGAGCGTCAGCCCGCCGTCGATAACGATCGTCTGGCCGGTGACGTAGGCCGAGTCGTCGCTCACCAGGAAGAGGTGCACGCGGGCGATGTCCTCCGGCTTGGCCGTGCGCCGCAGTGGGATGCGGGCGATCTGCTGCTCGCGGATGTTGTCCGGGATAGCCGCCGTCATCGGTGTATCGACAAAGCCAGGCGCGACGGCGTTGACGCGAATGCCGTAGCGAGCGCCTTCCAGCGCCAGCGTCTTCGTCAGGCCGATGATGCCCGCCTTGGAGGCCGAGTAGTTTGCCTGGCCGATGTTGCCGAAGGCGCCAACCGAGGCTGTATTGACGATTGCCCCCGTGTTGCGCTCGCGCATGGCCATCATGGCAGCCTGAGCGCACACGAACGATCCCTTCAGGTTCACCTCCAGGACCGCGTCCCACTGGTCCATGGTCATCTTGTGCGACATGGCGTCGCGCGTGATGCCGGCGTTGTTGATCAGGACGTCCAGCTGGCCAAAGCGATCGACGATCTGCTTCACCCAGTCCGCCGCCGCGGCGGCATCCGAGACGCTGCCGCCCAGCGCTAACCCGCCCAGCTCCGACGCGAGGGCCTGCACGCCATCGACGTTCACGTCGGCGCAGGCCACCCGCACGCCTTCCGCCGCCATCATTCGCGCGGTGGCCTCGCCGATGCCTTGCGCGGCGCCCGTGACCAGCGCCACGCGGCCATCCAGCCGGCCCATCTAGGCCGCCTTCCGGCGCATCATCGTGGTCCACTGGCCCTCGATCACGGTCTCGTCGCGCTGGTTCAGCACGTTCGCCTCCATGACCAGCACGCCTCGGTCGGGCTTGCTGGTCTCCTTCTTGTCGCGCACTTTCATCACCAGCCGTATGGTGTCGCCGAACTTCACCGGTCCCTTGAAACGAAAGAGCACCTCCATGAGGGCAATGGTCGTGCCCTCGAACCAGCCCATCTGGCTGCTCAGGCCAGTGCCGATGGACGCCACCAGCACGCCGTGGGCGATGCGTTCGCCAAACTGCGACGCTTTCATGAACTCGGCATCGGTGTGCAGCGGGTTGAAGTCGCCGCTGAGGCCGGCGAAGCCCACCACATCCGCCTCGGTGATCGTCCGGGCGCGGGTGACGTACTCCTTGCCCCGCTCGAACTCCTCGAAAAACAGGCCCATGCGCTAACGATACGACCTGGCGACCTCGCGCCCGATCAGCATCCGCAGAATCTCCGACGTGCCGCCGCCGTTCAGCAGGAAGCGCGCGTCGCGGAAATAGCGCTGGGCCGGAAACTCCATCGCAAAGCCGTAGCTGCCGAAGATGCGAGTGGCCTCGTCCGTGACCATGGCCGCCGTCTCCGACGCGTGCAGCTTACCCATAGACGCCTCCTGCGTGACCGGCAGCCCCTGGTCGATGCGCCAGGCGGCGTCATAGGTCATCAGCCGGGCGGCGTGCAGCTGCGTGGCCATGTCAGCCAGCTTGAAGCTGATCGCCTGGTGGCGGGCGATTGGCTGGCCAAACGCCTCGCGCTCGTTGGCGTAGCGGCCTGCCGCCTCCAGGGCTGCCTGGGCGAGCCCGACGCTGAGCGCGCCCGTCATCACCCGGATTTCGGACAGGATGCCGCCGACGTTCTTGACACCTTCGCCCTCCTTGCCCAGCAGGGCATCGGCCGGCAGGCGCACGTTGTCCAGCGCGATCTCGGAGGTCAGCGAGGATCGCGTGCCCAGCTTCTCGATGGGCTTGCCCACGGAAAAGCCGGGCGTTTTGGTGTCCACCAGGAACAAGGCGATGTTCTCGAGCCCGCGCTCCTCCGACGTCTTGGCGCCGACGGTGACGAAGTCGGCTACCGGCGCGCTGGTGATCCACGTCTTGGCGCCCTTCAGCAGCCAGCCATCCTCGTCGCGTCGAGCTATGGTAGTGATGGCGCCCAGGTCCGAGCCGGCGTTGGGCTCCGTGATGGCGAAAGTGCCGATCTTCTCGCCGCGCAGCGCCGGCACGAGGTACTCGCGCTGCTGCGCCTCGGTGCCGTACTTGAACACGAAGTAAGTGCCCATCAACGCCTGCATGGCGCAAATGGCGGCCACGCTCAAGCTGGCGCGCGCCAGCTCTTCGTACAGCAGGCAGGTGGTGACGAAGTCCGCCTCTTGGCCGCCCACCGCTTCGGGGTAGCGCAGCCCGTAGTAGCCCAGCTCGCCCATGCGCTTGAAGACGTCGTGCGGAAAGACGCCGTGCTGGTCGAATTCCTCGGCCCGCGGCGCGATCTCGCGCTCGGCGAACTGCCGAACGCTGTCGCGGAAGAGCTCCTGCTCTTTGGATAGGTAGATCGACGTCACGGCTACGACATTTTGTCATTGTGGGCCGGGGACTTGCTAGAACAAATGTTTTCGATGTACCGTATGAGCATGGATGCCAGCGCCTTTCACCCAGCCGTGCAGCGCTGGTTTGAGAGCGCCTTCGGCCAGCCTACTTCTGCCCAGGCGCAGGGCTGGGACGAGATCGCCGCCGGGCGCCACACGCTGATCGAAGCGCCCACCGGCTCGGGCAAGACGCTGGCCGCGTTCCTGTGGTGCCTCAACGATCTCGTCTGCCGGCC
>DATGVV010000688.1:0-4949 GCA_035299885.1 Chloroflexota bacterium
ACAAGGTGGCCTACTTCGCCACGCCGGCCGTGAACCTGATCTACGCCCTGGACGTGAGCCTGCAGCAGGTCCTGGCGGAGGGCATGGAACCGCGCTTTCAGCGTCATCACAAGCTTGGCAGCGCCTTCCAGGAGGGCATGCGCGCCCTAGGCCTGGAGCTGCTGGCCCGCCGCGGCCTCGAGGCGCCGACCATCAGCGCGATGTACTACCCCGAAGGCGTGGACGCCGGCCTTCTCTCCAAAGTCGCCGCCAACGGTGTGACGATCGCCGGTGGCGTGCTGCCGGGCTACGCCCCCAAGTACTTCCGCGTGGGTCACATGGGGACCTGCACGCCCAGCGACGTACTGGCGACCATTGGCGCCATCGAGCGCGGCCTGCTGGAATGCGGCGCCAAGGTCCAGCTGGGCGCCGGCGTCGCCGCTGCCCAGCACGTGCTTAGCGACTAAGCGACTTGTACACCCGCTCGGCGTAGTCGTCGGTCATGCCGGAGATGTAGTCGCAGGCGGCGCGAGCGGGATCGGAGGCTCGGTAGTCCTCGGGGATGAGCTCCGGCTTGGCCTCGAGTGCCTCGAACAGCCCGCCGACGATGCGGCTGGCTCGCGGCTGGACGGCCGCGACGCGTGGGTGGCGGAACACCAGTTCCTCCGAGATGGCTTTGAGGATGCGGCTCTTGACGACCAGCGCCGCATCCACGCGTAAACGGCAGCCGTAACGAGGGCCTCGGCCCTGTTCGCCGGCGGGCTCGGCGGTGGCAGCGCGTACCAGCTCGTAGATGGCGAATGAGCTCCACGTCTTCAGGGCGGCCTTGCGTTGCCGGCTGCCACTGACCAGCAGCACGCGCTCCATCTCTTGCGCCACAGCCTCGACGTCGTGCTGGCCGACCTCCGGGACCGCCGACTGCACGGCTGCACGGCTGCGCTCGTCGCGCAGCCGCGGCAGCGTGATGAGATCGGCCCACATACCGTCCTCCACGTCGTGCACCGAGTAGGCGACCTCGTCGGCCCAGTCCATGATCTGGCACTCGAAAGACGTGGTGCCATCCCGCCGGCCCTGGCACACCCAGTCGACCAGCGCCAGGTCGTCGTCGTAAAAGAATTTGCCTTCGCCGGCCGCCAGCGCCTCGCTGTGCGAGCGTTTGTACTTGAGCAGCGCGTCGAGCGTCGCGCGAGTGAGGTTCAGGCCCAGGTAAGCGTCGGATTTGACCTCCAGGGTGGCGATGACCCGCAGGTTTTGGGCGTTGCCTTCGAAGCCGCCCGCCTGGGCCATGCACGCGTTGAGGACGCTCTCGCCGGCGTGGCCGAAGGGCGGGTGGCCAATGTCGTGGGCCAGGCTGGCGGCCTCACACAGGGTGGGATCGGCCCCGAGCCGCAGGGCGACCCCCTTGGCGATTTGCGACACCTCGATGGAGTGCGTCAGCCGCGTGCGAAAGAAGTCGCCCTCGGCGGGAGCGAACACCTGGGTCTTGCGCTGCAGCCGCCGGAACGCTGCCGAGTGCAGGATGCGAGCCCGGTCGATCTCCCACGGGTCGCGCTCGTCGCCCGGTTTGCCGGCTTCGGACGTCTGCCGCTCGGCGTCGGCGGGGGAGTAGGCAACCACGTTTACACCCTACACCCTCTCCCTCGCCCTCTCGCACCGCGGTGGGAGAGGGTACTATGAAGTCCATCGCCATCACCGCAGGGCTGATTCAGCACGTCCAAATTCCGGTGTCGCACGGCAGCTTGGAGGGCATCCTCCAGACTGGCGAGCCGGAGGCGCGGCTGGCGGCGATCGTGTGCCACCCCCATCCCCTGCACGGTGGGACGATGCACAACAAGGTGGTCTTTCACGCGGCCAAAGCATTTGGCGAGCTGGGCTGGCCGGTGCTGCGCTTCAACTTCCGAGGCGTGGGGACGAGCACCGGCAGCTACGGCGAAGGGCTGGCCGAGCAGGAGGACGTGCGGGCGGCGCTGGATTTTGTGGGCGGCGAGCAGGTGGTGATGGCCGGCTTCTCGTTCGGCTCGCGCGTAGGACTGACGGTAGGCGCGGGCGACGAGCGGGTGGTGGCGCTGTGCGGCATCGGCGTACCGGTGTCCGGCGGGCAGTTGGAGGCGATCGAGCGCTGTCCGAAGCCCAAGCTGTTCGTCCAGGGGCGACTCGACGAGTTTGGCCCGCCGCGGGAGATGGAGCCCTGGTTCCAACGCGTGGCCGAGCCCAAACGGTTGGTCTGGGTAGAGGACGCCGACCATTTCTTTACGGGCCACCCCGAGCCGCTCAAGGCGGCCATCATTTCGTACTTTGGAGCATTTCGTGCCTAAGAACCTCGAGCTGACCATCGCCTGCCGCGCTTACGACCGCATCGCTGCGCTGCGCGATGGCAGCGTGCAGCCCGAAGGCATTGACCTGCGGATCATCCCGCTGGTGGTGGAGGAGACATTCTGGCGCCAGCTGCACCACGTGGAGTTCGACGCCTCGGAGCTGTCGTTCTCGTCGTACACCATCAGCCGCTCGCGGGGCGAGCTGCCGCTGCTGGCGATTCCGGTGTTCCCGTCGCGCTACTTCCGCCACTCGTGCGTCTTCGTGAACCCGGACCGGATCAAGCGGCCGGAGGACATGAAGGGCAAGCGCATCGGCGTGCCGGAGTACCAGATGACGGCGGCGGTCTGGATCCGCGGCATGCTGGCCGACGACTATGGCGTGCAGCCGCGGGACGTGGAGTGGTTCAGCGGGGGCGTCATGCAGCCCGGGCGAGAAGAGAAACTGCCGCTGCACTTACCCTCGCACACCAGCCTCACGCCGGTGAAGGACCGCAGCCTGAACGACATGCTGCTCAGCGGCGACCTGGACGGCTACATCGGGGCGCGCGTGCCGGGCGCCTATGACGAGGGCAAGCTGGTGCGCCTGTTCCCGGATTACGAGCAGGTGGAGATGGATTACTACCGCCGCACCAGGGTGTTCCCGATCATGCACGTGCTGGCCATTAAGGAGTCGATCCTGGAGCGCAACCCGTGGGTGGCGATGAGCCTGTACAAGGCCTTCCGCGAGGCCAAGGACAACTGCCTGGAGGAGATGGCCGACAGCTCCGCGCTGCAGTACGCGCTGCCCTGGATGTGGCCCAGCCTGGAGCGCGCCCGCTCGGCAATGGGGCCGGACATCTGGCCCTACGGCGTTGAGGCAAGCCGGCCCACGCTGGATAAATTCGTGGAGTACATGGACGCGCAGGGACTGAGCGAGCGGCCGATGAAGGTGGAGGAGCTGTTCGCTCCTAGCACACTGGACGAGTTCAAGATCTAGCAGGCGGCGTGGCGTGCTAGACTGCGCCCGAATTTTGGCAAGGAGACGGGGAATGAGTCGAGGGCGACCGGGCGGGCTTGGAATCTTAGGGCTGACGCTCCTGCTGATGGCAGGCTGCGGCGGCGCCGCGCCGGCGGCCTCTTCGGCGGCGCCGGCCAACGCACCGGCCTCCGTGGCAAAACCTGCCGCCTCGGCGGGCGCATCGGCGGCGAGTTCCGGCGCAGCCAAGCCGGCGGGCTCCGGCAGCGCAGCGGCCAAGCCGGCCGGAAGCGGGCTGCTGCCCATCAAGATGGTCTATGCCCAGAACGCCGCCGTGCAGGAGCCCATCTTCGTCGCCAAGGACGCCGGCTTCTGGGCCAAGAATGGCCTGGATGTGTCAATGACGCGCGTCGGCGGCACGGCCCAAGTGCCGGCCATTACCTCTGGCGAGGCCCAGTTCGCCAACACCGGCGCCAACGAGGTGACCGCGGCCGTGCTCAACGGCGCGCCGCTGATCATGATCGGCACGCTGTCGGACCTGCCAATCTTCGACCTGTACGCCAACAAGAAGTACCCGAAGCTTGAAGACCTGGCCGGGCAGACGATCGGCATCACGGCCGCGGGCGCCTCGACCGATGCGGAGGCGCGGCTCATCCTGCGCAAGAACGGCCTCGAGGGCAAGGTCAAGATCGCTCCCTCGGGCGGCACCTTCCCGACCATCCTGGCCGCCATGGAGCAGGGCGGCATCCAAGCCGGCGTGATCGGCCCGCCGTTCACCGCCGAGGCGGCGCGTAAGTACACCATGCTGGTGGATGGCCTGACCCTGGGGCCGATGAACGTCAGCGGCCTCACGGCCACCACCAGCTACCTGAAGGATCATCAGGACGTGGCCAAGCAGTTCCTGCGGGGCTACGTCCAAGCTTGGAACTACGCCGCCGACCCGGCGAACAGGGATGAGGTGATCAAGATCGTGGCCAAATGGACGGAATCCTCGCCTGAAGACGCGGCGGTCGGCTACGAAACCATGGCCAAGGTGTTGAGGGCCACGAAGGTTCCAGCCGTCGATCCAGCGTCGGTGGCGAGCATCCTATCCGTGGCGACCGATCCCAAGGCTCAAGCCGCTAAGCCTGAGACGTTCATCGACAATTCGATCATCAACTCGCTCTAGCGCCGGGCGTGACTCCAGTCACGTCGGCGGCTATGACGGTGGGCAGTGGCCCGCAAAGTGCAGACTGGGTTAGGCTGTATCCTGCCGGCGACTAGCTTTCCGGCACCGAGTTTCGGATCAGGGAGTACATAAACGTGGCTCAATCAACAGGTCGATCACTTCGCCTGCTTGCGCTTGCCGGCAGCCTACTGCTAGCGGCCTGCGGCGGCGGCCAGGCCGCGCCCGCAGCATCAAGCGCGCCGGCAGCGGCGTCGGCTAAGCCGTCGGCAGCGTCCTCCGCGCCTGCCTCGGCGGCAGCGGCAGCATCCGCCTCCGCCAAACCATCGGCTTCCGGAGCCGCCGCAGCCGGCTCCGCGGCAGCGAAGCCAGTGCCCTCGGGTTGCCCGGCGCCATCAGCGGCCGCCTCCGGCGCGGCAGCGCCGGCAGCATCCGCGGCGGCCAAACCAGCGGCTTCCGGCGCAGCGTCGCCAGCTGCCAAGCCATCGTTCGCGCCACAGACTGATGTTGAAGGCGAGGCGGCTCCCGGGCCCTA
>DATGVV010000689.1:0-8645 GCA_035299885.1 Chloroflexota bacterium
CGTCCTGGTCGGACGATAACGGCAACGAGCTGGCGCTGAAAGCCGCGCAAGCCCACCCGAGGCGCTTCGCTGTCTTCGGCGTGTTGCCGCTCGCCGCCCCGGACAGTCCTGAGCGGCTGCCTTCCCGGAAATCGACGCCCGGCCTGCTCGGCGTGCGCGCGTCCTTCCACACCGAGGCGCTGGCGCCGCTGCTGACCAACGGCGCCGCGGAGTGGTTCTGGCCGGCAGCCGAGCGAGCTGGCGTGCCGGTCATGATCTATGCCCCACACCAATTGCGAGAGGTGGGGCGCATCGCCGAGCGCCACGCCGGCCTCAGGCTCATCGTCGACCACCTGGGCGGACCACGGCTGGGGCCAGGCGTCAGCTTGCAGGATCACATCGACGAGCTGGTCCGGCTGGCTAGCCTGCCCAACGTGGCGACCAAAGCCTCGGCCATCCCGATGTACTCGCGCGAGCCCTTTCCGTTCGAGGACATGCACCCGCACGTCTGCCGCGCGATCGAGGCGTTCGGCCCGGAGCGCGTGTTCTGGGGCAGCGACCTCACGCGCATGAGGACCTGCAGCTACCGCCAGGCAGTCGAAGTCTTCACCGAGCACCTGTCGTGCCTCGGCCCGCCGGAGCGGGAGCTAGTCATGGGCAAAGCGCTGTGCGACTGGATCGGCTGGCCACTATGATGGCGGAGTGAACGTGCAGGGGCTCGTTCGGGACGATCCCGGGCGCGGCATATTCCGCGTGCATCGTTCGGCAATGACGTCGCCGGAGGTGTTCGAGCTCGAGCAGGATCGCATCTTCGCTCACGGCTGGCTCTATCTCGCGCACGAGTCGGAGTTGGCGAAGCCGGGCGAGTACCGGCGGCGGACGGTTGCCGGCCGGCCGCTGTTCATCGTGCGCGGCAAGGACGGGCAGGTGCGAGCGTTCCTGAACACTTGCACGCATCGCGGAGCGATCCTGTGCCGTCAGGACCAGGGCAGCGCCGAGACCTTCCAGTGCTTCTACCACGGCTGGACGTTCAACAACCAGGGCCAGCTGATCGGCATCCCGGACGAGAGCGGTTACGCCGAGTGCTTCGACCGTATCGAGCGCGGGCTGATGCAGGCGCCCCGGCTGGAGAGCTACCGCGGCATGTACTTCGTGAGCTTCCAGCCGGACATCGAGGACCTGGGCACGTACCTCGGGGACATCCGCGAGTACATCGACCTGACGATGGACTCAGCGGAAGCGCTGGGCGGCTGGGAGATGGTGGCCGGCAGCGCCAGGTACAGCATCCGAGCCAATTGGAAGCTGTTAATCGAGAACAGCCTCGACGGCTATCACCTGCCGACCGTCCACCAGACCTACATCCAATACATGGACAACCGCCTGGAAGCCGCCGGCTCCAGCCGGCTGTTGGAGCAGCAGCGGATCGGCCATGGATCGGACGGCGTGAGCGTCGCCCGTGGGCACGGCGGGTTCCTGCATTTCGCCGCCGGCCGGACAATCGCCAACTCCAGCCCGCTGTGGAGCGCCGACGCGCAGGCCGAGGTCGCCAACATTCGCCAGCAGCTCATCGAGCGCTACGGCGTCGAGCGCGGCACGGAGATGGCCGATCGCTCACGGCACCTGCTCATCTTTCCCAATTTCCTGTTCCAGGACAGCCACACCGGCATGCGCTTCCGCCAGGTGTGGCCGGTCGCGCCCGACATGGTGGAGGTGGTCCAAACGGACCTGGTGCCGCGGGACGAGTCGGCCGAGCTGCGCGCCTATCGCCTCGAGTGGTCGCGCGCCTTCCTCGGCCCGGGCGGGCTGGCCACCCCAGACGACGTGGAGGCCCTGGAGTCCTGCCAGGCCGGCTTCGCAGCGCGGGAGATGGAGTGGTCGGACATCTCGCGGGGCATGCACCGCCCGCCGCAAGCCAACGACGAGCTCCAGGTCCGCGGCTTCTGGCGCGAGTGGCAGCACCGGCTGGGCGGGCGGCCGGCCGGCTCGGAGGTTGGGGATCGCTGTTCCTCCCCCACCGCGGTGGGAGAGGAACGGTGAGGGCACCATTGGAATTGCGGCTGCAGGTCGAAGACTTCCTCTATCACGAGGCGGCCCTGCTGGACGAATGGCGGCTTGACGAGTGGCTGGCGCTGTTCACGACCGACTGCACCTACGTGGTGCCGACCACCGATCTCCCGGAAGGCGATCCCGCGCACGATGCCGTGTTCGTGGACGACAACTTCGAACGGCTGCAAGGCCGGGTCAACCGGCTAAATAGCCGCCACGCACACCGCGAGTATCCTTACTCGCGCACGCGCCGGCTGGTGACGAACGTGCGGCTGACCGAGGTCAGCGAGCAGGAGATCGAGGCGGCCGCCTCGTTCGTGGTCTACCGGCTGCGCTCAGGCCAGGTAGCGCCCTATATCGGGCAGTACCGCTACAAGCTGGCGCGCCAGGACGGCGGCTTCAAGATCCGCCGCAAGCGCGCCGTGCTGGACCTCGAGAGCTTGCGAGAGCACGGCGCGGTCAGCATCATCCTGTAGGCGCGAGCTGCCGGAGGAAACGCCTCGGCGAGTAGGCCTCCAGGTCCACTTCGGGGGCCTCGCCCAGGACCAGGCGAGCAATAAGCTTGCCGGTTAGCGGACCCAGCAGGATGCCGTTGCGATAGTGGCCGGTGGCCACGAACAGACCCTCCGGCTCGCCAAGCGCGCCAACGGCCGGGCGGCGGTCCGGCAGAGCCGGACGCAAGCCCGCCCAGGCGCCGTTCAGCGGCAGGCCGGCCAAACCAGGCACGAGCCGGGCACCGGCGTCGATCAGCCCGGAGATCGCGCCGAGTGTCGTTCGGGTGTCGAACACACCCGGCTCCTCGGTCGCGCCGATGAGCAGTTGGCCATCGCTCTTGGGCGTCAGGTAGGCGCCTGAGCCCCAGATCATCCGGCGCGGCGCGGCCTGAGTGGCCACGGCGCTGACGATCTGCCCCTTGACCGGCTCCAGCGGCAGCTTGGCACCCACTACGGAGGATGTCCACACGCCGCCGGCCAGCACAACCGCTGGGGCGTGAATGCGCTCCGCCGCCGTACGAACGCCGCTCACCCGGCCCACACTGGTTTCGACGCTCATGACGGCCGCGCCCTCGCGCAGCTCAGCGCCGCGGCGGGCCGCGAGCACCGACAGCGCCTGGACCAGGCGGGGGCTGTGGACCTGGGCCTCATCGGGCAGCCACAGCGCGCCAGCGATATCGGCCGCGAGTGCCGGCTCGAGCCGCACGGCGTCCTCCGGTTCCAGCCACTCGGCGGCGAGGTCAAATTCGCGCTGCCAGGCGCCACGCGTCTGCAACTCGCCACGCTCGGCCTCATTCTGAGCGATACGCAGCACGCCATCGCGGCGATAGCCGACGTCGAGGCCGGTCTCGTGGCGGAGGCGGCAAGCCAGCGGCTCGTGCTCGGTGCGTGCGTCGAGCAACAGCCGAAACCAGGTGTCGGGGCCCTGCGCTTCGGCCTGCGGCGCCAGCATGCCGGCGGCGGCGCTCGATGCTCCGCAGCCGATCCGTTCGCGCTCCAGCAGGACGACGCGCGCCCCGCGCTCGGCCAGCTCAGCGGCGACAGCGCAGCCGATGATTCCGCCGCCGACGACGGCGACGTCGTAGGTCATCGGCACCCTCTCCCTAGCCCTCTCCCTCTGCAGAGGGAGAGGGAGTTTGGATCTGGCTCATTCCACCAGGACAGGGACGCCGGTCACGGGACTGGAAGGAGCAGCCAGCGGTTGCTGAGCCATACGTCCGGCCAGGTAGCCCTGGCGGCCGGCTTCGACCGCCAGGCGCATGGCAGTAGCCATGCGAGCCGGGTTCTGCGCCTTGGCGATGGCGGTATTGATCAGGCAAGCGTCGGCGCCCAGCTCCATCGCCAGCGCTGCGTCAGAAGGTGAACCGATACCGGCATCGACCACCACGGGCACGCTGATTCGGTCGATGATCCAGCTCACGCTGTTGCGATCCTGAAAACCGCGGCCGGAGCCGATCATCGAGGCCAGCGGCATCACCGCCGACGCTCCCGCGTCCTCGATGCGCAGCGCCGCTGAGATGTCCGGGCTGGTGTAGGCCAGCACGACAAAGCCGTCGTCCACCAGGATCTTGGTGGCCTCGATGGTACCGGCGACGTCCGGCCACAGCGTGGTCATGTCGCCGATGACCTCGAGTTTGATGAAGTTCGTGCCGGTCGCCTCGCGCGCCAGCTGGGCCATGGTCACGGACTGCCTGGCGGTGGTTGCGCCGGCGGTGTTGGGCAGCAGCTGGTAGCGCTTCAGATCCAGGTGCGGCAGGATGTCCAGGCCGTTGCCGGCGCCGTCCAGGTCCATGTAGCGGATGGCGACCGTCACCATTTCGGTGCCGGAGGCCTCCAGGGCAGACACCATGTCCTGAGGCGAGGCGTATTTGCCACTGCCCAGGAACAGCCGCGAGGCGAAACGCCGCCCGCCGATGACCAGCGGCTCGTCGTCCGTCTCGGCGCCGCCGGCGACGACCTTCACCAGGTCGACGCGGTCGCCATCGGCCAACGCCACGGCCGGCCACTGGCTGCGCGGCACGACTTCGCCGTTAACGGCCACGGCCACCTGGTTCTCGGCGATGCCGCGGCTGGCCAGCAGGGTGCGCACGTCGGCGCCGTTCAGCTCTAGGTCACACGGTTGTTGGTTCAGGATCAAGCGCATGTGCATCCTCCAATGACTCGAATGAGTGCCGCGGCTGGTGAGGAGAGCCGTCGAGCGCGCGGCGCAGCTCGGCGGCGGCCTGGCCCGGATCGGGGGCCGACAAGATGGCGGAGATCACGGCGATGCCGGCGCAGCCCGTAGCCAGCACCTGGTCGAGGTTGCGACCGTTGATGCCGCCGATGGCGAGCACCGGCACCTCGACCGCCTGAACGATCTGCGCCAGCTGGGCCACACCCCGAGGCTCGAGGCCGGCTTTCGAGCTGGTAGGGAAGACGTGCCCGAAGGTGAGATAGTCGGCGCCGGCTTCCGCGGCAGCGACAGCTTCGTCCAGGCCGTGCACAGAGCGGCCGACAATCAAGCGGTTGTGGGCCAGCCCTACGGCAGCTTCTACGGGCAAGCTTAGCGCAGCTAGGTGCACGCCATTCGCTCGGACGGCCAAGGCGACATCGAGACGGTCATTTATCGATAGCCTTGGGGTTCCCTCACCCCAGCCCTCTCCCGCCGCGGCAGGAGAGGGTGAGATGGCGCCGCGGAGCTCCGTCGCCTGGCGATACATCGTCTGCGCTGACGCACTCTTATCGCGCAGCTGGACCCAGTCGACGCCGCTTTGGACAGCTTGCTCGACGGCGTGAAGGAGACCGCTAAAGCTGCGCTTCGGCTCGGTGATCAGGTGGAGTTGGAACTTGCCCAAACTCGGAACGCTTTCCCTCCGCTGGAATTACCCAGATCAGGTTCCTGGGGTACGAGGACCCAGTCCGCCTCGTTCTCAGCCCGAAGGCACCCCCAGCGCTCTGCTGCGAGGCTCAGTATATCAGGGAGCCCTCTCCCAAAAGGGAGAGGGAAGCTGGCTTTCGGCCGGCAGGTGTGCTAGAAACTTCACGCGCACGGCAAGTTACGGGCGTCATTCGAAGCTGGAGGTAGAAGCTTGGCTATTCCCCTCAACCTGGTCTATCGATCGCGCCCGGTCCAATTCCCGTTGCTGACTGCGATGAACGCTGCCAATGCCTGGGAGCGCGCCGGAATCGAGCTCAAATCCCTGACGTATGTGTCCGGCGCTGCCAACTCAGACCCGATGCTCGCCCGCGGCGAATGCGACTTCATTTTCGGCAGCCACATCAGCCCCTACATCCACCGCATGAATGGCCAGCCGTTCGTGTACCTGGGGCAGACTGTCAACTGGATCGACGACGTGATCGTCAGCCGGGAGCCCATCAAGAGCCTGAAGGAGCTCGAAGGCAAGAAGCTGGTCGAGACCGAAGGCGTCACCGCTGAGCGGCATCACGGCCATCATCCGGGCGGCAACCACCTGCTGTACCTGCGCCGCGAAGGCGTCGATGCCCACAAGCTCACCTTCGTGTCGGGCACGACGAAGGAGCTGTGGCACGACGTGGTCGCGGGTCGCGGCGATGCCGCCTTCTCCGGTCCCCCGGACGACGAGGATGCGCAGGCGGCAGGTCTGCACGTGCTGCCCCTGGCGCCGCTGCCGATGGTCAACGGCTCGACCATGACCACCCTATGGCCCATCCTGGAAAACCGCCACGATCTGTGCGAGGGCGTGCTCAAGGCCACCCTGATGGGCATCCACTTCATCAAGACCCAACCCGAGAAGATGTGGAAGCTCATGCAGAACGAAGTCGCCACGGAGCTGAAGATCAAGGACGAGCGCTCGCTCAAGCATCTGTACCAGTACTGCCAGAGCATCCTCGAGCCGCGGCTGTACCCCAATGCTGAGGCGGTGGCCAACGCATTCGAGCTGGCGGTGATGGAAGAGCCAACGATCCGCAGCAAGATCAATCCCTTCAGCCTGTGGGACATCCACCTGCTGCGCGAGATCGAGGAAAGCGAGTTCATCGACGACCTGTACGGCGGGAGTGTGCCTGGCCCTGGCACGCCGCCCAGCCGCGGCTAGGATGGGGCATGGCCGTTGAAGCTAGCGCCCTGCCCAAGATCGAGCGCATCGATACTTACAAGGAGTACCAACGGCGGGAGAGCATCCCGGTCGTAACCGGCTTCGGGATCGAGGACATCAAGACCCTGGAGCTGGGCGTGTGGGCGCGCCGCGGCGGGCGGGGCGCCTTCATTGACCTGGACGGCAACGGCGGCATCAACGATGCCTACGCCTGCGAGATTCCAGCTGGCGGCCATCTCGCGCCGCAGCGCGAGCTGTACGAGGAAATGGTGTACGTGGTGGCCGGCAATGGCTCGACCACCGTCTGGAACGATCCGGCCCGCAAGCTGACCTTCGAGTGGAAAGCGGGCAGCCTGTTCGCCATCCCGCTCAACGCCTGGCACCAGCACTTCAACGGCTCAGGCCAGCAGGCCGCGCGTTTTCTGGCGGTCACCAGCGCGCCGGTGGTCATGAACCTGTTCCACAACCTGGGATTCGTGTTCAACGACAGCTACGCCTTCGAGGATCGTTTCAACGCAGACGACGCGTACTTCGCGAGCGAAGGCACGCTCCACTCGGATCGCGTGCTGGAAACGAACTTCGTGCCGGACGTCAACACCATCGAGCTGTATGACTGGAAGGAGCGCGGCGCCGGCGGCAAGAACGTCCGCTTCGAGCTGGCCCACAACAGCATGGCAGCCCACATCTCGCAGTTCCCAGTGGGGACCTACAAGAAGGCGCACCGCCACGGGCCGGGCGCGCACGTCATCATCCTGACCGGCACGGGCTATTCGCTGTTGTGGCCCGACGGCGGGGAGCGCCAGAAGTTCGACTGGAAGCCCGGCGGGCTGGTCGTGCCGCCGCGCAATTGGTTCCATCAGCATTTCAACAGCGGCGCCGAGCCGGCCCGCTACCTGGCCCTGCGCTGGGGCAGCCGGCGCTACAAGATGAGCGAGGCCTTCTCGCAAGGCGAGGGCAAGACCGACGTGGACGTCAAGCACGGCGGCGCGCAGATCGAGTATCCGGATGAGGATCGCTCGATCCACGAGCTGTTCGAAGCCGAGCTGCGCCGCAATGCGGCGCCCTGCAACATGAAGAGCATGGTGCCGTGGTGCACCTTCTAAATGTCATCCTGAGCCGCCCCGGCGGCGAAGGACCTTCTCGTGGTCATCGACGGGGAAGGTCCTTCGCTTCACTCAGGATGACATTGGCTCTGTTCGGCTTGGCCCTCCTACTGGGCGCCTGCGGCGGCACGGCGCCGGCGGCGGCGCCAGGCACCGCCTTTGCGAAGCCCGAGAAGGATCACATCAAGCTGGTGTACGCTACCGCCAGCGGCGAGGACACCTTCGTCGAGCTCGCAGCCCAGAAGAACCTCTTCCAAAAGTACGGCCTAACAGCGGAGGTCAGCTACGCGCAGTCGAACACCAGCGTCGCCGCGCTGACCTCTGGCGAGGCGCAGATGGCCATGGCCGATGGCGTGTCGGCCGTCTCGGCAATCGCCGCCGGCACGCCAATGAAGGTCATCGGCTACTTCGACAAGGTGAGCCCGTACATGATCGCCGCGCTGCCGGAGATCAACAGCGCAGCCGACCTCAAGGGCAAAACCGTAGCTATAGCGCGGGTGGGTGATACGTCGGACATCTCGCTGCGGATCGGCCTCAAGTCGTCGGGGCTGAACCCCGGGAAGGACTTCACTCTGCTGCAGGTTGGCAACTCGCCGGCGCGCTGGGCAGCGCTGTCCAGCAAGCAGGTGGCGGCCGCCATCCTGGATGAGGAGGCCTTCCGGCCCCAAGCCGAAGCTCAGGGGTTGCACATCCTGGTCAGCCTGCGGCAGCAGAAGCTGCCGTACGTGGCCTCGGCGCTGATGCTGACCGAATCCTTCGCCAAGGAGAACCCGAACACCGTCCTGGCCGCGCTGCGCGGCTTGCTCGACGGGGCGGCCTACTTCGCCGATCCCAAGAACAAGGACGAGGTCATGGGCGTGATGGGCAAGCTGCTGCGGCTGAGCGCCAACGACCCCCATCTGGCGGAGACCTACGAGGCCTATCACACGCGCCCCGCTGAGGACCCCTTTCCAGAGAAGGCCGGCGTCGAC
>DATGVV010000690.1:0-1918 GCA_035299885.1 Chloroflexota bacterium
GACCACGGACTCATTCAATGCCACTTACGGTATAGGGTGGCCATGACCACCCTGTACCGTAAGTGGCGTCCCCAGACCTTTGCCGAGGTGCGCGGCCAGGAGCGGGTGGTCCGCACGCTCCAGAATGCCCTCGCCGCCGGCCGCATTGGCCACGCCTACCTGTTCTGCGGTCCGCGCGGCGTTGGCAAGACCACCACTGCCCGCCTGCTGGCCAAGGCCGTCAACTGCCTGCATGAAGACGGCGTTGTGGCGCCGGACGGCGGCATCCCGATCGAGCCCGACAACAGCTGCTCTATGTGCCGCCAAATTGCCGATGGCCGCTCGCTGGACGTCGTCGAGATCGACGCCGCCTCCAACGGCCGCGTCGACGACGCGCGCGATCTGCGCGACCAGATCAACTTCGCCCCGAACGAGGCCAGGTACAAGTTCTACATCATCGACGAGGCTCACCAGATCACCAAGGACGCCTTCGACGCGCTGCTGAAGACCTTTGAGGAGCCGCCGCCGCATGTCATCTTCGTGCTGGCCACCACCGATCCCAACAAGGTGCCGCCGACGATCTTGTCGCGCTGCCAGCGGTTCGACTTTCGGCGTATCTCGGTAGCCGACATCCGCGCCAGCCTGACCGATATCTCTGCAGCCGAAGGCATTCAAGCCGAGCCCGCGGCGCTCGAGGTGTTGGCCCGCGCCGCGGACGGCAGCTCGCGCGACTCGCAGAGCCTGCTCGACCAGGCCATCGCCTTCTGCGGCACGACGATCACCCTGGCCGGCGTGCGCAGCATGCTGGGCCTGGCCAGCGCCGAGACCATCGACCGGCTGGCTGCCGCGCTGCTCGTGGGCGACGCCCGGACTGGCCTTGACCTGATCAATGAGGCCACCGACGCCGGCGTCGACCCGCGCGGCCTGAATCGCGAGCTGGTCGAGCACCTGCGCAGCCTGCTGCTGCTCAAGGTCAGCTCCGACACGGCCGCCACCCTGGACGTCGCGCCCGAGGCGCTGCCCGCCCTGCGGGAGCAAGCCGCTTCTCTGTCGGCTTCCATCCTCGTCCGCCAGATCAAGATCTTCTCGGAAGCCGACTACGGCTTCCGCTCCGCCCTCCAAGCCCAGCTCCCCCTAGAGCTGGCCTTCCTTCAAGCCATAGAGGCGGCCCACCTACCCTCTCCTGTCGCAGCGAGAGAGGGCGAGGGTGAGGGTCTTCGTCGGCAAGCCATGGAGGCGCCTTCTCCCTCCCCAATGGCCACCGCCGAGACCAAGACAGCCTGGCCCGAACCTGCCGCTGACGAAGTCCCCGAAGCGCATCAGCAAGCGGACGAGTCAGCCGCGGAGTCGGCCGCAGCCGGTGACGGCGCCGTCTTGCAAATCATCACCGACAGCTGGGCCGCTGTCCTCCAGGGCGTGGGGGGCCAATCGAAGAACGTGCAGGCGCTGCTGCGCAGCTGCACCCCAAGCGATATGGACGGCGACACCCTCACCCTCCAGTGCGATGGCGAATTCCACGCCCGAGAGCTCCAAAAGCTCGAAAACAAGCGCATGGTCGAAGAGGCGATCGGCCGAGTTGCCGGGCGCCCGTGCTACGTTAAGTGCGTCGTGCGCGACAAGAAGTCGGACGCCACCAAGCCGCTGCCCAACGGCCAGGCTCATGCCGCCAAACCCGACGAAGATGATCCCCTCGTGCGCGCCGCCTTGCGCATGCTCAACGCGCGAGTCCTGGACAACAGCTGATGATGAACAAGAACATGCTGCAGCAGATGCAGCAGATGCAAAAGCGCATGCAGACGATGCAGGAGGAGCTCGGCAACGAGCTGGTGCAGGGGACAGCCGGCGGCGGCGCGGTCACGTGCGAGGTCAACGGGCACCAGGAGCTGAAGTCCATCACGATCTCTAAGGACGCCGTCGATCCGGACGACGTCGAGACCCT
>DATGVV010000691.1:0-11435 GCA_035299885.1 Chloroflexota bacterium
TTCTTCACCATGATTGCCACGAACTCGTCCCAGTTGAGGTGCTTGGTCACGGCATCGTTGTAGTAGCGCAGGCCTTGGGTGTAGGCCGTCATGAAGCGGTTGCCGGCGTTCTGGCCCAGCTTCGGAATCGACGGCCCGAAGGTCAGCGCGTTGGTTTGCAGGCCAGGCGTCATCTCGGCGCTGTCTTTGAACACCGCCAGGATGCCTTTGGCCTTGCCCTGGGTGATCCACGGCTGCAGCTCCATAGCGGCGTCGATGCTGCCGTTGGCCAGCGCCGGCAGCGTGTCCGGGAAGGGCATGGTCTTGACGTTCACGTCGGCAATCGTGAGGCCGCCCTTGCGCAGGCCCATGTCGAGCGACTCTTCCTGGGTCGCGCCCAGTGCCGTCACGGCGACGTTCCTGCCCCTGAGGTCCTTCCACTCCTTGATCGCGCCGCTGTCGGCCAGCTTCTTCGCGATGACCAGCCCCGAGGCTGGCTTGTCGACGTCCACACGCGTCGAGATCGAACCCTTGGTGGCCACCAGTCGAATCTCGACTCCACGGGCGATGGCGTTCAGCAGCCCGGAAAAGATGGCGCCGACGGACACGTCCAGCTGGCCGGTGCCAACGGCCGAGATGGCCTCCTCGCCATTGATGTCCGTGAACTGGACGTCCAGCCCTTGCTCTTTGAAGTAGCCCTTCGCCTGGGCGATGTACAGCGGCGCGTCCGTGGCTACGTGCTGGGTGCCGGCCTTCAGCGTGACCGGCTCCTGGCTGGCTGCCGGTCCGCTGGGGAGGCTCGCCGTGGCCCCGCAGCCGCTCAGGGCGACCATGGCGGCAAGACCGGCCCAAAGACTGGCGCCTCTCATGCCGCGCCCCGCAGGCACGACCGCAGAAAGGCGATCGTCAGCGGCCAGGCCAAGGCGGTTGCGGCGGCGTTGCCGGCCCGTTCGTGGTACTCCCCGGCCAGGAAGCCGTGTTCCGCGTCTGGATAGTAGTGGGCTAGCGTGGCTAGGCTGCCTGGCCGCGTCTCGAGAGCGGATCGCAGGGCCACGAAGGTTTCGTACTTGGTGGCCTCGTCGAGGCCTGGATAGTGGACCTGAACTGGGCAGTGGACCTCCGGGGCAGCGTCGACGGCGTTCAGCGCGCCCTGCGGCACCGGCATCCGGACCGTTGGGTAGAAGGCCGAGAAGCACGCGAGCCGCTGGTCCAACGCGCCCAGCAGCAGCCCCTGGCGCCCGCCCATGCAGAAGCCGATGCCGCCGACGTGGTCAATCCCCAGCTCCTGCCGTATGTAGCCGATCCAGTGCATCTGCTCCAGCCGCGCATCCGTGTCCTGGAGCACGCTCCGAGTGAGGCGCCGTCGCTCCTCCAGTGGCAGGTCCGGCTCGTACGCCGAGAACGGGTCCCAGGCCAGCGCCATGAACCCCTCGTCGGCCAGCCACCCGCAGCACTGCTCCACCCGCTCGTCGATGCCGGGCCAGGCAGGCAGCACCAGCACGCCCGGGCGCCGTGCCTTGTCCGCCCCAACCACCCGCGCCCGCAAGCCATTGCTCTCGACCGGGTCCATCACGCGTCAGATGGTACGCCAGCGGGCTGCAGCCAATCGCAGGCGGCGCCCGTGTCTTCGTAGGTTGGCATGGGCACAACGGCAGGCCAGGCGTGCTCGGGCATGCCTAAATGTCGATCCGCCCGAGGCGCTCGACGGCGGCTTTGGCGTAGGACGCGTCGATCATCTGGCTGACGTCTACCTTCTGTTTGAGGGTGCCCCACTTGAGGAATGAGTCGGCCTCGAACTGCAGGTCTTTCAGGTCCATGTCGCCGTTGGGATCGACGCTGAACGTGGCCATGCGCGTAAGCAGCTGCGGATCCTTCACCGGCGCGTGGCCCATCAGCACCTTGAACATGTCATCGGGCGGGACGTCCTTCTTGACGAAGGCGTGCCACACGTCGCGCTGGCCGCGAATGTAGGCCACCATCGCCCGCCTGGCGGCCTCCGGCTGATCCTTGGCGAAAGCCGGGCCGATGGTAAACACTTGCGCCGGCAGGCCGGGGTAGACCTGGCCCACCGGCACCACGTTCTTAGCCGTGCCCTGGGTCTCCATGACGCTTACGAACGGCTCGACCTCATAGGCCGCGTCGACGGCCTTGTTGGCGAAGGCCACGGGCATCTGCGGGAAGGGAATGACGGTCTGGCTGATGTCGTTCAAGCCCCAGCCGCCCTTGGCGCCGAGCTTCTCCAGATAGACGTCGCCCTGCCCGCCAGGCGCGTTATTCATGGCAAAGCTCATGCCCTTGAAGTCCTTGGGCTCCTTGTAGCGGCCGCTGTCGATCAGGTCCTTGCGCACCACGAACCCCGCTGAGGTAGAGGTCGGCGCGAGCACCGAGTTGTAGCCGATGACCTTGATCGGAATGTCTCGCGCGCCGGCGTTGAACAGCGCCGCGTCGACGCCATTGGAGGCCAGCTGCAACTGCCCGCCAATGAGCTGCGGGATCATGTCGGCCGACTGCGTGTTGCTCGACAGGTCCACGTCGAGACCCTCTTCTCGGAAGTAGCCCTTGTCGGCCGCCGCGAAGATGGCCGCTTCGCCCACCAAGCCACTACCGGCGATCTTGATCTTCACCGCCGGGTTGAGCGGCGGGGCCGCCGCCGAATTCACTGGCACGCTGCTGGCGGGTGCCTGAGTGCCCCCGCACCCGGCCGCGGCCGCGAGCAGCCAGGCGATCGCCACTGGCAGCTTCATGGCCGGCAGCCTAGCAGAGGGCGACTCGCGGCGTCAAAAGCTAGCCGCGGCTGCTAGGCTGGCGCTGATGCCTCGCTTTTCGGCCAACCTGAGCTTCCTCTGGCCGGAGCTCGATATGTACGACTGCTGTCGGGCCGCCGCGGGCGCCGGCTTCAAAGCCGTCGAGATCCTGTTCCCGCACGAGCTTGACCTCGATCGCCTGGAGCGCGAGCTGAGCCGCGGCGGGCTGGAGCTGGTGCTGTTCGACGTGCCGCCCGGCGGCAAGGGCGAGCGCGGGATGCTGTGCATCCCCGACCGGGAGGAGGAGTGCCTCGCGGCGGTGCGCTGGGCGCTGGACACGGCCAAGCGGTTCGGGACGCGCAACCTCAACCTCCTGGCCGGCACGCTGCCCCCCGACCTGCCGCGCGAGCAGGCGCTGCGGACCGCGGCGGAGAGGCTGCGCGGAGCCGGCGATCTGGCCGAGGCGGCGGGCGTGAAGCTGCTGATCGAGAACATCAGCCCCGCCGCCGCGCCGGGCTACTTTGCTCCCACAATTGAAGACTCAGCCGAGCTGCTGGCCGCCGCTGGACATCCGGCCACTGGCCTGCAGCTCGACCAGTACCACGTGAGCATGGTCGGGGGCGACCTCTTAGCCGCCGTGGACCGGTACGCGCCACTCATCGGCCATGTTCAGATCGGCGACGCGCCCGGCCGGCATCAGCCGGGTACCGGCCAGGCGCCAATCATTCCTTTCCTCCGCAAGCTGGATGAGTGCGGCTACACCGGCTACGCCGGCCTGGAGTACGTGCCCCAAGGCACGATGAACGAGGCGCTTGCCTGGCTGACAAATTCTGAATTCTGAATTCTCGCTTCTGTATTCTCAGTACATGAAGCCGCTTGGAGACAACGACGCGCTGATCGTCGTGGACGTCCAGAATGATTTCTGCGCCGGCGGCGCGCTGGCCGTGCCGGGTGCCGAGGGCATTTTCGAGAACATCAACCGCCTGATGCCGCGCTTTCGCCACGTGCTGGCTACGAAGGATTGGCATCCCCCCAACCATTCGTCGTTTCAGGCGCAGGGCGGCATCTGGCCGCCGCACTGCGTGCAGGACAGCCCTGGCGCTGATTTCCACCCAGCGCTCAACAGATCGCTCGTCCAGAGCGTGATCCACAAGGGCCAGGACGTGGACGCGCCTGGCTACTCCGGCTTCGAGGCGACCGACCTCACAGATGAGCTGCGCCGGCGCGGCGTGAGGCGCGTGTTCACCTGCGGGCTTGCCACTGACTATTGTGTGCGCGCCACCACGCTCGCCGCGCGCGAGCAGGGCTTCGAAGCAGTGGCCATCACCAATGCTATGGCCGCGGTGGATGTCAACCCCGGCGATGGCCAGCGGGCGTTGGAGGAGATGCGCGCCGCTGGGACGGAGCTGGCCACGACCGAGGAAGTGCTCAGCGCGACGGCATCCCACATGTCATCCTGAGGCCGTAGGCCGACGGACCTTCCGCCGCGGCGGCGACCAAGGAGATCCTGAAGGATGACACAATCAAAGCCATGCCCGTCTATGACGCCGACGCGCACGTGGAAGAGTCCACCGACACCTTCAGCGACAAGTACCTCGATCCGGCCTACCGCGTGCGGCGGCCGCAGGTCATCGGCAGCAACGGCCAGCCGCACTGGCTCATCGATTACCAGGTGTTCCCGCGGTTCAGCGGGCCGGGCGCGCAAAGCCTGGGCACGCCCACCCGCCTGGGCGACGAGCTGAGCATCTACACCAAGATGAAGCCCGAGTCCGTCGACATCCTCGAGCTGCGTGACGCGAAAGCCCGAGTTGAGCACATGCAGACCGAGGACATCGACCTGCAGGTGCTCTATCCGAGCCTGTTCCTGGCCTATAATCTGACGCCCGATCCCGGCTTCGCAGCGGCCCTGTGCTCGTCCTACAACCGCTGGATGGCGGATGTGACGAGCTCTCAGCACGAGCGTCTCAAATGGGTCGCCGCGATCAACCTGAGCGATGTGGGGCTGGCGGTCCAGGAGGTGCGCCGGGCCAAAGAGCTGGGCGCCGTGGGGCTGATGATCGGCGGCACGGCCGGCGACAAGCTTTTGAGCCACCCGTCACTGCTGCCGTTCTTCGCCGAGGCCGAGGCCCAGGAGCTGCCGATTGCTATCCACGTGGCCTGGTCCAGCCCATCGTTCAATGGCCTGTTCCACGACCTCTACTCGTCGACGCTGATACCGTTCGTCGTGCCGGTAATGATCGGCTTCATCACCCTCATTGGCACTGGCATCCTGGACCGCTTCCCTGGGCTGCGCGTCGGCTTCTTCGAAGCCGGCTGCCAATGGCTGCATTTCGTGACGGATCGGATGGACCACCGCTGGGAGTTCGTCCACATGGTCCGCGAGAAAGGCGTGCCGGCTACGCCGCCGGGCGCGCTGCAGCGCTCGCTGGAGTACATCCGCCGCGGCAGTGTCTACGTCTCGATTGAGGTCGAGGACAAGCTCCTGCCGGAGGTCGTCGAGCTAGTGGGCGCCAAGCAGCTGCTGTTCGGCTCGGATATGCCCCACAACGACCGTGAGCGTTTCAGCGCGCGCACGCTGCGCGAGCGGACCGATATCAGCGCCGCCGATAAGGACGCTATCCTGCACGCCAGCGCCCGCGGCTTCTACCACTTATAGTTCCCTCTCCCTCGGGGAGATGGCTAGGGAGAGAGTCTAAGCGCCTGCGTGGGCGGCGTCGTACACGCCCAGCCGGTCCGGGACGGTGGTGCTCTGAAGGTCGAAGTTCCAGAACCGATTCCCGAGCCCCAGCCCGAAAATCATCTGGCCGCGCACGTAGTCGTCTTCCCGAAGGTGCTGCTCCAGCCACAGGAAGTCGTTGGCCATGGACTCGTCCGTCACGGCGCCGCGCCAGCCGTCGTACAGGCCGGTCTCGGTCAACAGGAAGCCGCCCTTCGGCAAAGGCACGCCTGCATTCGCCAGCGCGTCGTGCACCATGCGGTAGCGCAGGGCGTAGTAGACGTTGTCGGGCGACTGCAGCGTGCCGGACTGTGGCTTACCGTAGGCGTGCAGGCCGAAGTACTTGGCCTGGCTGATGGGGCGTGAGTAGTACTTGACGTAATCATCAGGATCGAGCGCGCCGGCGGCGTCGTTGCCCGCCACAGCGCCGACGCCATACGCGCCTTGCAGCCGCTGCACGAAGCCCGATTGGAACTGCGCGTGACAGGGCAGCGACGCCCTATCGCTCGCCGTGGCCTGCTCGTTGTCGCCGACCCAGGCGTCGATCACGCCCTGCAGCGGCACTGCCGTCTTGGCGATCGTGTCCGCGAAGGCTGCGCCTTTGGCCTCGTGATCCTCGCCGCCATCCTGGCAGTTGGCCAGCGAGGGGTCACCGTCGGGCACGAAGCGCCGGCCGATGATGAGCCCTTTGGGGAAGTTGGCGCGCAGATCGCGCGCAGCCTGGGGATCAGGATCCTCTAGCAGGAACAGCGCTGGCCGCATGGTCCGCAGGGTGTCGATCGGAACGCCACCGTAAAGGCCCACGCCGAGCTTGGTGTTGGTAACGATGGGCGTGCCCGGGATGGGCATCGGCGCAGGCGTGAATGGACCGCCGGGATCGCTCCCGCCGCCACCGCCGCCTGAGCTTGGCGGGGGCGCCGGCGCCAAGGTGAAGCCGGCGGATGAGCCGCCGGAAGAACTCGACGTGCCGTTGCTGGTGGATGCCGTTCCGCCGGAGCTTGGGGCGGGCGAAGGCGAGCTCGTTGCCCCGGGATTGTCCTTGCCCGGCGGGCGCTTGACTACCTTCGTCGAGCCGCCGCCGCTGGTGCCAGCCGAGCCTGATGCACCCGTCAGCACCGGTAAGCGCTGTCCGGACGAGCCTGATGTCCCGCTGGCGGAGGTGCTGCCCGAGCTCGAGCCTGTCGAGGACCCGCCGCTGGTCGAGCCACCACCGCCGCCACCTGAGTGAGAGCCGCCGCCGGACGCGCTGGAGTGATCGCCTCCGCCGCCATGTCCTCGAGCCTCGGCCGCCGCGGGCAGAGCCAGCGCCAACGGCAGGATGAGAACCATGGGACCGAGCAAGCGCAGCGGCTTCACCGCCCTAGTGAATCCGGCCTAGGGTGTTGCAGTCATGTGCCTAGTACTTTTTAGCCGCTCTGCGAGGGTTCAGCCGCAGTACACTCCTGAACCCATGACCATTGCCGTCGTCCTGAACATCATCGGCTTCGTCCTGCTGCTGGTCGGTTTCTCACGCGGCAAGCTGCTGGCGCTGGTCCTGGGCGGCATCATCCTGGCCGAGTCCATGGCTCTGTACGTCTTCTTCGGCCCCCTTACAGAGGCGGCCAGGAACCTGTTCGTGCCCAAGTAGCAGCCACGGCCGGTCGCCTCGCCTGCCGCATTAAGGTCAACTACAGCCGCCGGGAGATGGCGCTGATGAGCAGCTCGGCGCGCTCGCGGTCGCCTTCGATCTTCAGCAGGCCCCGCTGCTCCAGCTGGGGCAGCGTCTCGCGGAAGGTGGTCAGCAAGAGGAAATGGTTGGCGTCGGTCCTGATGGTGGCGTCTGGCGCCGGCTCCAGCGGGCCGTAATCCATCTTGCCGTTGAACACGCGCGTGGTCCAGGCTAGGCCCCCCTGCAGCTCGAACCGATACAGCCCATCGAGGTCGGCATTCTCCTCGAACATGCGCTTGCCGACCTGCAGCTGGAAGTGCACTAGGAAAGGCTGCAGCAGGTCCCGCATGCGAGCCTGCGGATCGAGCGACACGTGGATGTCCCAGCCGTGAAGGGCCAGCTCGAACACGCGAGTGCTCACGAACATGGCGATGGTCCAGGTGCCCCGCGGGTGCCAGGCGGGTTTGGTCATGTTGTGAGGGGCGATGCGACGGAACAGGTCGGCCAGCGTGGTACCGCTGGTGTCGAAGGCGCTCAGCAGCTCGCGGGGGGGGCTCTCGGCCAGTGCCTCCTGCTTGGCCGCCGATCGCTCCCGGAACTGCTCCACGGTCAATCGCTGGCCGCCGGGGATCGAGGGTGGCAGGGTGTCTCCCCGCAGCGCCTTGCTGACGCTCTGGTGGTAGAACTCGCCGCCCACGGTGAGATGGGCCACGATCCGAGCGTTGGTCCAGCCCTCGCAGTAGGACATCTGCCGCCAGGCTGGTTCCGGCAACTTCCTGAGCTCGGTTAAGAGGCGGACCTGCTCCTGGGCAATGAGCTGGACGGGGTCGTCCCGCTGCATGGCCATGGCCTAAATATGGGCCAACCAGGCAGGAAACGCAACCCGCTTACTAGATGTAGGCGCATGTCATCCTGAGGCCGAAGGCCGAAGGACCTTCCGCCGCAGCGGTAACGAGGAAGGTTCCTCGGCCAGCGCCTCAGAATGACACCTCGGCTATGTCCCGCGCGTTGCGCTGCTCGAAGATCAGCCGCACGCTGGGCTGCGTCCAGCGGTCGAGCTGGCACCCGAGCAGGATGTCACCTCTGTCCAGGATGGCCTTGCAGGTAGCCATTGCCGGGCTCAATGGGGTGACGGACATGGCCTCTGGCGTGAACTGCTTGAGCAGCCAGCCATGGCCTATCAGCTTACCGTACCCCTCAATCTCTGGGCCATTCAAGTCCGCCAGCCCGGCCTCGACGAACGATCGCCGCGTCAGTCGCGCCGGCTCCGGCTGAGGGATGAACCAGTTGTCGATGATGTTGCGCCGCGCATCGGGCGCTGCGGCCTCGATAGATGGCGCCACCAGCACGGCGTTGTCTTCCGTGTAGCGAGCCAGGTAGCTGATCGCAGCCGGAAGCACTCGATGGTTCAGCAGCTGCTTGGTGATGGCCACAACCTGGTACGGCGTCTCTACGCCACCGATGAGGGCATTCATGGGAAATCAGAATTCAGAATACAGAATTCAGAATAGAGAACGCTTGCCTCGGCCATTTCTGAATTCTGATTTCTGTACTCTCACCTAGGGAGGGCCGCCCGTAATTCGGCAATCGCTGTCTTCTTCCCGCCGGGGTTGTTCGCGATCGCCGTGCCGGCCACGAACTTGCGCGCGCCGGCGTCATACACGCTGCGGATGGTGGCCGTGCCGACGCCGCCATCCACCTCGATGCGCACTTGCAGCTGCCGTTCGGCAATCATGGCCGCCGCCTGGCGGATCTTGGGCAGCATGGCCGAGATGAACTGCTGGCCTCCGAAGCCGGGGTTCACGGTCATGATCAGCAGCGTATCCAGCTCTTGCAGGACGTGCTCCACGGCGTCCACGGGCGTGGCCGGGTTCAACGCCACGCCGGCCGCGCACCCCTCGCCCCGGATTTGCTCCACTACACGATGGAGGTGCCGGCAGGCTTCGGCGTGGACGATGATGCGCTGGTTGCCTGCCTTGGCGAAGTCCGCGATGTAGCGGCCCGGCTCGTCGATCATCAGGTGGGCTTCGAAAGGGACCTGGACGTGCGGGCGGCAAGCGCTGATAATGTCCCAGCCGACGGTCAGGTTCGGCACAAAGGAGCCGTCCATCACGTCCCACTGCAGGATGTCGGCGCCGGCTCGCTCGGCATCGACCACCTCCTCCGCCAGCTTCGATTGATCGAAGCTCAATGTGGACGGGACGATCTCATAATTGAGGCCACTCAATGGATCTGAACCTCCATCAGCTCAAGATCTTCAGCACTGTGGCCGATCACCTCAGCTTCACACGGGCCGCGGAGCACCTGCACCTGAGCCAGTCCTCCGTGTCGCTGCAGGTAAAGCAGCTCGAGCGCACGCTGGGCCTGGAGCTGTTCGAGCAGATTGGCAAAAAAATCTTTCTGACCGAGTCGGGCCGGACTTTGCAGCAGTATAGCCAGAAGCTGTTCGCCCTCATCGATGAGACCCTGCTGGTGATGGACGAGATGAAGGGGGTGATGCGCGGCAGCGTGACTATCGTGGCCGACACCACCGCCGGCATCTACGTGGTGCCGCAGGCCATCGGCGCCTTCCACCGCCTCCATCCCAGCATTCAGCTGTCGCTCGAAGTCCAGGGCCGTACCGGCGCGCAGGAAGCGCTGCTGGCCAACCGCGCCGACCTGGCCATCATCGCCCGCGTGCCCGACTCGCTCACCTTCGTGATCCAGGAGTTCCTGCCCAACGAGCTGGTGCTCATCGCCCCGCCCAGTCACCGTCTGGCCGGCCGCGATCACATCCCGGTGGAGGAGCTGGCCGGCGAAACCGTCATCCTGCGCGAGGTCGGCTCGATGACGCGCGACACCGCGGAGCGCTTCTTCCGCGACCGCGGCGTGGACGTGCGCTTCGGCATGACGCTGGGCAGCACCGGCGCCATCAAGCAAGCCGTGGCGGCCGATCTCGGCATCGCCGTGCTGTCCAAGCAAGCCATCTCGTTGGAGCTGAGCCTGGACCGGCTGGTGACGTTGAACGTGGAGGGCTTCCCGATCCCTCGCAAATGGTTCCTGGTCCATCTCAAGGAGAAGCGCCTGTCCTCCGCGGCGGCCGCGCTCAAGCAGTTCCTGTGGGACTATCGTCAGCAGCAAGCTCCTAATCTCGTAACGTAGCCCGCCCGCCGTACGTAGCTAGACTTGAGGGAGTTTTCTCGTAATGCGGCGCTTTCTGCTTCTCCTCGGCCCGCTGTTAGGCCTTGCCCTGTCGGGCTGCAGCGCCCAGGTGAACCCCGTGCAGCAGATCATGGCGGTGAATCACAAGCCGCCGCTGGCTCCGGCTGCCCTTTCCCAGATGGCCGCCGACGACCACAAGCTGCCGCCCAAAGGCTGGACGAACCAGAGCACGGTCAAGCTCAGCGCGGTGCTGACCAGCCCGGAAAACGGCGCCAACCTGCTGGCCGAGGCTGAATTCGTGCCCCTCGACAAACCCTTTACCGGCTCGCCGACCGTCAGCGGTGGCGTAGGGCAGCCGTTCGTCGTCTCCCCGCCTATGGCCGCCGGCCAGCAATACCAGTGGCAGATCCGGGCGCGCGACGCCGGCGGTCCGGCGGGCCCGTGGGTGCCGTTCGAAGGCAGCGTCGGCTTCGATCCCACGCCGCCGCCGTCGCCCAGCATCGAGCGGCTGGCCAATGACGGCTGGGTGTCCAGCAAGCAGGTGAAGCTCAACTGGGACGCGGTCGCGGGGAAGTCCGGCATCGCCGGCTTCGCCTACAGCGCCGACCAGACGGAGAACAGCCAACCCCCTGCCGAGGTGAAGACCAAGGAGCTCGCCGCCACCGTGACGCTCGGCCAGGACGGCGATTGGTTCTTCCACGTGCGGACGCTGGATAACGCCGGCAACTGGAGTCCCGCCGCCACGCTGCCCCTCCACCTGGACACGGTGCCATTGAAGATCACGGATGCCTTCTACCGGACGTTCGCCTACAACCCCTCGTACGACACGCTGCCGATGAGCTTCACCGTCAGCAAAGCCGCGAAAGTGGTCGTCACCATCCTGGCGGACAAGGCCGATACGTCGCTGCGGACCTATGACCTGGGCCAGCAGAGCGGCGGCAAGGTCAAGCTCGAATGGGACGGCAAGGACGAGAACGGGACGGTGGTGCCGCCCGGCAATTACCGCTTCCGCTTGCTGGCTACCGACCAGGCCGGAAATAAGGCCGATAACGTCTACGACAAGCTGCTGATCAGCAACAAGCGCATTGTCGTGTCGCTGAACCAGCAGAAGCTGTGGGCCTACGATGGCGAGAAGCTCGATCTGCAGACCCTGGTTACCACGGGCAACCAGGCGCTGCCGACCCCCGAGGGTACCTACCAGATCCTG
>DATGVV010000692.1:0-4915 GCA_035299885.1 Chloroflexota bacterium
GGGGTAGTCTCGGCAGTCGAACTGTCAACGGCGAGGCGCTGGAACAATGGCAGTACGAAGTCACGAGCGGCGGCCGGCTCTGGTACTGCATCGACGACCAACGCCGCACCGTGTGGCTGACAGACGCGATGCCCGGACACCCGAAGGTTACCGAATAGGCACCCCGAGCACCGCAGCTGCCGTCCGTTGCACCGACCGCACGTCGCTCACGTCGCGCAGCTCGGCGGCATCCTCGATCAATATTGAAACCCTAGTCAACCTGCTGTCCTCATAAACCGCAGGTCATCGGTTCGAACCCGATTGCCGGCTCTCAGATCTTGTCGATGCCTCGCTCGGCGGCGGATTTGACGTATGAGGCGTCGATCAGCTTGGTCAGGTCGAAGGTTTTGGCTTTGGGGTTCTTCTCGGCCACCGTGGCGACGGTGTCGGGGAACTGCTCGACGCGCGGGTAGGGCAGCACCGGCACGGCACGGATGACGTAGTAGTCGTACGTCGCGTCGAGGAGCTTAGGGTCCTCGGTCTTCAGGTATTTCTTGAGAACCTCGAAGGCGAACGCCTTGTCCTTCTTGAGGCGGACGATGGACTCGACCAGCGAGTCGACGTACTTCTGGGTCTCGTCCTTATGCGAGGCCAGCCATGCGCCGTTGACGACGAGGCAGTTGTTGGTGGCCGGCAGCTCCAGCGCGGCCAGATCGAACAGCGGGTGGAAGCCTTGAGCCCTCAAGGTGACGGTGTCCGGCGGAGCAGCCACCGCGCCCTGGATAGCCCCGCTGAGCATGGCCGCGGTGCGTGCCTGAAGCGAGCCGACCTGCACGATAGTCACGTCCTTATCCGGGTCGAGGCCAATCTTCTTGAGGCCGGCGCGCGTGGCGATGTCGGATGACGAGCCCAAGCGGCTGACGCCGACTTTCTTGCCCTTCAGATCTTCTTTGGTCTGAACGGAAGCCACGACCTCGAACTTATAAGGGTAGACGGGCGACACAGTGCCGATAATCCGGAGATCGGCGCCCTCCACGGCCGCGGCCAGCGCCTCCGATCCGCCGGCGCTGGCAATCGGCGCCTGGCCCGAAATCACGGCTCCGATAGCCAGGGAGCTTTCAATCAAGCGCGGATCGACGTCCAGGCCGCGCTTCTGGAAGATGCCGCCCTCTTTGGCTCCCCATAACCCGGCGTTGGCAGCCGTGATTTCGCTGTAAGCAGCGACGATCTGGCCCGGCTTGGCCGGAGCGATGGCTTCCGCGCTGGCCGAGGCGGCAGGCTTGGCTGAGCCCTGAGCCGCGGCGCTGGCCTTAGGAGCGTCCCGAGTGACGCTCGGCGTGGAGGGAGCGGCTGCGCCGCCGCAGGCGGCCAGCGCGAGGGCCAGACATAGAACCGAGCTTCGGAGGCAGTGGGACGGACTCATGATTCCCCTCCGTGACGTAGTACCAGGTACTACACGCGACAAAGGCGGAAATTCCGGCCCGAGAAACGGGTATCGGGCGAGCACCGATCCTGTCTGGCCGCCGTAGCGGCTAGCGTAGTCGGCCCCTCTCGCCTTCGACACCACCTGTCCTTCCCTGAGCAGCAGGCCTCCATTCCCGTCGCACGCGTCCGCCTTTCGGCGGACCCCCACGAGCCTGTGCATCCGTGCGGCCACTTTCAGTTTCGGCAGGCGGGCCCATTTGCTTGACAGGGCCATAATTCAGGCACATGCCCGAGCCTGCCGATCGTCGCGTGCTGGCGCTGTTAACGGCCAGCCACCTGTTCGACGATGTAAACCAGGGGGCGGTGCCAGCCATGCTGCCGTTCTTCATTGCCGAGCGGCACTTGTCGTACGCGGCGGCCGGCGGGCTGGTGCTGGCGGCGACGGTCGCCTCTTCGGTGGTGCAGCCCGTGTTTGGGCAGCTGGCCGACCGGCGGCCGGCGCCGTGGCTGGTACCGGCCGGCATTTTCGCGGCCGGCGGCGGGCTGGCGGCGGCGGCCCTGGCGCCGAGCTACTGGCTCATCTTCCTCTGCATAGCTGTCAGCGGTATCGGCGTGGCGGCCTTCCATCCCGAGGGCACGCGGCTGGCCAACTTCGTGGCCGGCGATCGCAGGGCCACCAACGTGAGCATCTTCTCGGTAGGCGGCACGGTCGGGTTCGCTCTGGGCCCGCTGGTCACTACGCAGCTGCTGCTGGTGTTTGGCGTGCGCGGCGGCGCGCTGCTGATCGTGCCCTCGGCGGCCATGGCGCTGCTGTTGCTCACCCAGCTGGCGCGGTTGGCCGCGTACCATCCGTCCCGCGTAAAGGCCACCGCGGGGGCCTCCCGGCCTGCTGTCGCGGACGCCTGGGGGCCGTTCGGGCGGCTGACGGCGACCATCATCGTGCGGTCGATCATTTTCTACGGCCTCAACACGTTCATCCCGCTGTACTGGATCGGCGCGTTGGGGCAGTCGATGGCGAATGCCGGCGCGGTGCTGACGCTGCTGCTGGCATCCGGGGCCGTCGGGACGTTGATCGGCGGCCGCCTGGCGGATCGTTATGGCCGGCGCATCGTGGTGATTGTGAGCATGGCCTGCCTGTTCCCGCTGCTGGTGGCGTTCACGGCGGCATCCACTCCCGCCTCGGCGCTGGTGCTGCTGGTGCCGGTGGGGGTGGCGTTGTTCGCGCCATTCAGCGTGATGGTGGTGATGGGCCAGGAGTACTTGCCGAACCGGGTGGGCATGGCCTCGGCGGTGACGCTGGGGTTGGGCATGACAGTGGGCGGGCTGATGGTGCCGGCCCTGGGTTGGACGGCGGACCAGTTTGGGATACATACAGCGCTGGCAGCGCTAACGGTGCTGCCGCTCGTGGCGGTGCCCCTGGCATTATGGCTGCCGCCGGCCGGCTCGCCGTCACGCCCCGCGGCTGTCGCCCTCGCTAGTTCCTAGGGCGAGGTTCCCTCACCTAGCCTCTCCCACCACGGTGGGAGAGGGACAGAGAGATCCTCTCCAAACGGCAGAGGGAATTGCGCCGACAGGATCAGGCGAACGGTGCCGAACGTCCGGCGGTGGTGCGGCGTGGGGCCGAGCTCGTGCAGGGCCTTGCGGTGGTCCGGCGTGGGGTAGCCCGCGTTGTGCTCCCAGCCGTAGCCGGGGTAGCGCTGAGCCAGCCGGACCATCAGGCGGTCGCGCAGCACCTTGCCGATGACCGATGCACAGGAGATGGCGTAGCACAGCGCGTCGCCGTCCACGATGCAGGTGTGGGGCCCCATGTCGTGAGTGCGAATGTTGGGGCCGTCGATCAGCGCATGGTCGTAGGGGCCGACGCGGCGCAGAGCGCGCTGCATGGCCAGGCGGGTAGCGTTCAGGATGTTGATCCGCTCGATCTCCGCCACGGAGGCTGCGCCAATGGCCACTGAGACCGCCTGCGACAGGATGCGATCGAACACCGCCTCGCGCTGGTCGCGCGTGAGCATCTTGGAGTCGCGGACGCCATGGATGCGGCGCGCGTTAGCGGGAATGACGCAGGCGGCGGCGACCACGGGACCACTGAGGCAAGCGACGCCACACTCGTCCACGCCGGCAACACGAAGCCGGCCTTCCTTCCAATGGCTGCGCTCGACGTTGGTGGTGGGGTCGAAGACAACGGTTCTTACGGGCCGAGGCTTCGCCCGCGAGGCTATGAGAGGCGGCGCTCCTTGATCTTCGCGCTCTTGCCGGCCCGGCCCCGCAGGTAGTACAGCTGAGCGCGGCGCACGCGGCCGTGGCGCAGCACCTCGATCTTCTCGATGCGCGGCGAGTGCAGCAGGAACGTGCGCTCCACGCCGATGCTGTGGGCTATGCGGCGGACGGTGAAGTTGGTGCTGCTGCCGCCGCCGCGCAAGCGCATGAGGGTGCCCTCGAACACCTGGATGCGCTCGCGCGCGCCCTCGACCACTTTGACGTGGACTTTGACGGTATCGCCCGGCGCAAGCTGGGGCACGTCAGGCTTAAGCTGGCGCTCGGCGATCGACTGCAGGATGGCGTTCATGGGACCGGCAGATTGTACCATTCACCTCGATGTCCTCTCCAGCAAGTGGGCTGCAATTCAACATCCGGCTGATGGACGGCGGTCTCACCGTCGGCATCACCATGAGCTCCATTCCCAAGGTCGGCTCGCCGGAAGGCCTCGCCGGGGTGCTGATCGGCGAGCTCAAGAAGCGCAACATCGTGTTCGGCCTGGACGAGGAAGCGATTCTGGGCATCATGCGCCAGCGAACGCTGGACGAGGAGGTCGAGATCGCGCATGGCGTGCCGCCCCGCTCCGGCAGCGACGCGGAGGTGGAGCTGCTGCTGCTGCCGCCGTCCTTTACGGCCCAAGCGGGCGAGGACGGTCGCGTCGACTACAAGAACCTCGAGAACGTCAGCCAGGTCAAAGCCGGCGACCTCGTCTCGCGCAAGACGCCGGCGGACCCAGGCGAACCAGGCGTCAACGTCTTCGGCAAGCCCATCCGGCCGCCTGCAGTCCGCGACGCCAAGCATCCAGCCGGCCGCAATACGGTCGTCTCCGAGGACCACCTGGAAATGCACGCCGCAACCGACGGCTTCCTGCGCTGGAATGACGACAAGATCGACGTCGTCGAGCTGTACGCGGTCAAGGGCGACGTGGACCTGCGCACCGGCAACGTCCGCTACGACAAGGACGTCGAGGTGCTGGGCGACGTGACCGCGGGGTTCGAGGTGCTAGCGGGCGGCGACGTGCACATCTTCGGCAGCGTCGATGGCGGGAAAGTGGTGAGCACGGGCGGGATGGTCCGGATCGACGGCGGGGTGATCGGCAGCGAGGGCGGGCCGGCCGTGGTCACCGCCGAGCGCGACGTCCACATTGGCCGGGCGCGATTTGCCCGGATCGAGAGCAAGATGGGCCGTGTGGTGGCCAATTTTGCGGTCGAGCACTCCGAGATTCACGCCGCGGGCGACCTGATCCTGCGGTCGG
>DATGVV010000693.1:0-3140 GCA_035299885.1 Chloroflexota bacterium
TGCCGTCTTGCCAAGCGGCGCGTTTTGATTCAAGCTAATCCAACCCTGGTGAGTGCATTTGTGAATCTGTCTCGTTTGCCCGTGGCGGCCGGCCTGCTTGCCGCCATCGTGCCCAGCACGCCGGCCCTGGCCGCGGGCACGTTCGCCGCGGCCAGGCCGGCTGCCCCATTGGCCGGCCGGACAGTTGTTGTGGACCCCGGGCATGGCGGGCGGGACACCGGCGCCATCGCCAACGGCATGCGTGAGAAAGACCTGACGCTGCCTATGGGGCTGGCGCTGAAGCCGGTGCTGGAGAGCCGCGGCGCGCGCGTCGTCATGACCCGCGGCTCGGACGTCGCACTCGGTTCGGATACCGACTCCGATCTGCAGGGGCGCGTGGGCGCCGCTCAACAAGCTCATGCCAGCGCATTCGTTTCGATCCACGTCAACGAGATCGGCGATCCGAACTACAGCGGCGCTACCACCTACTTCGGCCCAACCTGCGGCTTTCGCAGCGGGGTGAGCCAGTCGGCGGCCGACGTGGGCCGGAGCTACTCGCTGGGTCGCCGCATTCAGGGCACCCTGGTGGCCCAGACCGGTGAGATGGATCACGGTACCCGCTCACAGATCTTCTGGGTGCTGGGCGACCCCGGCATTCCCTCAGTCCTGGTAGAGACGGCGTTCCTGTCGAATAAGGCGGAAGCGGCCAAGCTTGCCAACCCGGCCTATCAGGGCCAGATCGTCAACGCCATCGCCGACGGTATCACCGACTTTTTTGTCAGCGGCGACGCCGAGCGTGAGCCGCAGGCTCCGGCTTCAGCGCTGTCGTCGTGCGCAGGGCCACCACCGGGCCAGGAGCCGCCCAGCGTGTGGGTGCAGACGTTCCTTCCGGCGCCGCTCATGTCGGGGCCTGATCCGAACTCGCAGCAGTTCACCGTGCTGACGCCCTTCTTCTATTTGAAGGTACTCAGCCAGATCCGCAACTACCTGTACGTGGTCAACCCGGCTACGAACGGCCCCGGCTACGTCGACGCGTCCAAGGTCGGCCCCAGCGGCCCGCCGCCGTCCTTCGAGCCGTTCTGGGTGGAGAACTTCGCGCCTACCGGCGTGTGGTCAGGGCCTGAAGGCGGCGTCCGCTTCGGCACAGCTCCACGCTGGAACTTCTTCCAGGTGGTCAAGCCGCAGGATGGCTCGCGGCTGTTTGTTCGCGTAGCCGCCACCGGCAACGTCGCCTACGTCGACGCAACCGACGTCGGCCCCAGTGGCCCGCCGCGCTAGATGACCGGGGTCCCCGCCGCGGTTTATCGAGGCGGGGCTAAAGCCTAGCCCCAGGGCCCCAGGTACGGCTCGCCGGCGTAGCTGTCCGGCTGCGCCGGCACCGTTTCCGGCCACTCGCCGGGCTTGATCGCGGGCCGCAGGTGTGCCGGCCGGGGCTGGCCGTCCCAGCCGATCTGCTCCATGTAGGCGTACAGCTGGACGGCATGGCCGTCCGGATCCAGCACCAGGGCCGAGTGCCCCAAGCCGGGGAACAGCTCCGGCGCCAGCTCGCGAACCGTGCAGCCCTTCTCTCGCAGGAAGTTGACCGCGTCCCGCAGCTGGCCATAGTTCGCCACCTGCAGGCCAAAGGACAGGCACAGCGCATCCTCTCGCAGGCCCAGCGCCTTGCGCAGCTCCACCGGGTACAGCGCCATGGAGTGGTGCTCCGTGTTGCAGCGCAGGAATACGCAGCGGTGCCCCTGGTAGGTGATCTCTTCGGTCTTCACGAAGCCCATGATGTCCTGATAGAACTCCTCGGAGGCCTTCAGGTTGGTGGCGAACAGCCGCAGTGGCCCGATGCGCACCACCTTGAAGGGCCGCGGCAGCAGGATGCCGTCAACGTTATACGTGCCCGGCTTGTCGACGTAGCGATATCCCGAGGTCAGGTCGATGCCCTCGGCTAGCGCATCCTGGACCTCCTGCTCTTCCGATATCTGCGGCAGCTCCGGCGCCTCGTGGAAGCCGCGCTTGTACATCGGCTTGGGCTTGCTGTAACCCATCCAGCCGATCTGCTCGATGCCGTAGTACAGCTCGTTGGTGAAGCCGTCGGGATCGTAGAAGTAGGTGTGCCAGTTCGAGCCGGGCATGTCGCGCCCGACGCGCTGGATGGTCTGGCCCCGTTCTCTGAGCCAGGGCGTTGCGTCCGAGACCTCCTGCAAGCTGCCACACTGCCAGGTGATCTGGTTGATGGTGATGCCCGGCGCGAAGCGACGATTTTTGTCCAGCGCCTCGCGCACGCGCTTGTTGAACAGCACGAAGGAGTGGTGATCGCCGCCGTGGTGGGTGAAATAGCCTCGGGGGTCACCCAGCTCCTCGAGGATCTTGGGATCCTCGATCCGGGGGTGGTGCTCGTCCGAGATGCGGAAGCCCAGCAGTTCCGTGTAGAACCGCAGCGACTCCTCCATCTTGACGTTGTTGAAGCCAAAGTGGCCAAGGCGGCGGATCTTGAACGGCCGGTCCAGCATGACGCCGCCGACGTTGTGCTGCTTGGTCTGAAGAGCTACTGCCATGAACGCACCTCCGTTAATCCGGGTCCCCGCCGAGTTTACCGAGGCGGGGTATTTACTGGCTGGGTGGGATCTTCTTGCCCCACATTTTCTCGAGGAAGCCTGAGCTTTGCAGATCCTGCGCGAAGCGCTGGTCGACGATCTGCTCCGGTTTGTCCTTCTGGACCGGCGTGCCTTGCGTCTTGGCGAAGTCGATGCTGTCTTGGACGGCCTTCATAGGCACGTCAATGCTGGGATTGACGTAATCCTTGGCGTAGGCTTGATACGCCGAATCCAGCGAGTTCTGGTCGGTGATATTGAGCTGCTTGCTGACCGATTGCTCGGCCTCGGCCTTGTGGCCATTGATGTACCACACCGACTCGGCCATCGCTGCCACGAAGCGCTGCACGACCTGCGGCCTTTCCTTCAGCGTCTTGTTGCTGACGTGCACGGCTGAGTAGATGAACGGGATGGGCAGCGTCTTGAGCTGGTAGATGACATTCAGCCCATCGTTCTTGGCCTGCACTTCCAGCGGCGGAGTGACATTTGCCGCGTCGACCACGCCCGCCAGAATGTTCGTGTAGCGCTCGGTTTGCCCGCCCGCCGGTTGGAAGGTCACCTGGTTGGCCGGGACGTTTT
>DATGVV010000694.1:0-3517 GCA_035299885.1 Chloroflexota bacterium
CCAACCAGGGCAAGCTGCCCGCGCTGTATCCCATCCGCGAATTTGTGGACGATGGCGGCCTGCTGTCCTATGGTCCCAGCGTCACCCAGCAGTTCCGCCGCGCGGCCGTCTACGTGGACAAGATCCTCAAGGGCGCCAAGCCAGCTGAGCTGCCGGTGGAACAGCCGACTCGGTTTGAGATGGTCATTGGTCTCAAGGCCGCTCAGACGCTGGACCTGCGCATCCCCGAATCGGTGCTCCTGCAAGCCGACGAGGTGATCCGTTGACCAACGCTGCCGCTCTCGGCGTGCCCGCCGTCAGCCCGCATCCACATCGCCGCGGCCGGCTATTCCGCAAGTACATCACCTTCTTTGTGGTGCTGGTCAGCGGCGCGCTGCTGGTGAGCGGCATGGTGCAGCTGTACTTCTCGTACCAGCAGAGCAAGAGCGCAGTGTTCGAGCTTCAGCAGCGCGAAGCGTCTCGCGCCGCGTCCGAAATCGAGTCCTTTATCAACGACCTCGAACAGCAGATCTCGTGGGCGGTACACGCGCGCGGCGTCGGCATCATGTCCGACGAACAGCTGCGCAGCGACTATCTGCGACTGCTGCGCCAGGTGCCGGCTATCACCGACGTCCGGCACATCGACGCCGCCGGCAGTGAGACGCTGCGCGTATCTCGCGTCGAGATGAACCTGGCGGGCCTCTCCGGCGATTACAACCAGGACCTGGTAGTGAGTCGCGCAAAGTCGGGCAAATCGGCCATCAGCCCGGTGTACTTCCGCAACGACTCTGAGCCGTATGTCTCCATCGCCGTGCCCGAAAACGGGCCCGACGACGGCATCACCAGGGCCGACGTCAACCTCAAGCTCACCTGGGACATCGTGTCCCAGATCAAGATTGGCCACGCCGGTTACGCCTATGTCGTTGACTCCGACGGGCAGCTGATCGCCCACCCCGATATCAGCTTGGTGTTGAAGAAGACCAACTTGTCGGGGCTGAGCCAGGTGCGACAAGCCCTCGCGCAAGAAGATCGGGCGGCACGCCCCAAGGATGCCACCGTCAGCCGGAACTTCAAGGGCGATCAGGTGCTGGCAGCCTACCAATCCATCGACTCGCCGAGCTGGACGGTATTCGTCGAGCAGCCGCTGGACGAGGTCTACGCGCCGGTCCTTTCGCTGGTCGTCCGCACGGCGCTGTTCCTGCTGGCCGGCCTGGCGCTATCTGCCCTCGCCGGCATCGCGCTGGCGCGACGCATGGTCACGCCGATTCGCGCGCTCCAGGTGGGCGCCAGCGAGATCGGCGCGGGCCGCCTGGACCACCGCATCCAGATCTCGACCGATGATGAGCTCGAGGCGCTGGCCGAAGAGTTCAACAAGATGAGCGCCAACCTGCGCGAAACCTATGCGCGTGTGGAGGAGCGCAGCCGCGACCTGGCCAACGCGCTGCAGGACTTAGAGGCCAAGAGCTACGAGCTGGAGCGCGCGAGCCAGGCCAAGTCGGACTTCCTGGCCAGCATGAGCCACGAGCTGCGTACCCCGCTCAACGGCATCATCGGCTTCTCCGAGGTGCTCCTCAACCCCGGCCTGCCGGTGGACGATAAGACGCGCATCGGATTTCTGCAAAACATCCTCAACTCCGGGCGGCACTTGCTGGCGCTCATCAACGACATCCTCGACCTCTCTAAGGTGGAGGCCGGCAAGATGGAGCTTCACCCCATGGACTTCTCGCTGCGCGACGCCCTGGAAGGAGTCCACGCCATCATGGCCCCGGCCGCCCAGCAGCGCGGGCAGACCCTGGAGCTGGTCCTCGACCCGGACCTGGACTACGTCCGCCACGACGCCGGCCGGTTCAAGCAGATTTTCTTGAACCTGGTGTCGAACGCGGTCAAGTTCACACCCGAAGGCGGCACCATCACCACCACTACCCGCCGTGTCGCCGAGGACACGTGCGAGATCGCGGTGAAGGATACCGGCATCGGCATCAAGCTCGAGGACCAGGAGCGCATCTTCGACGCCTTCCAGCAAGTCGACTCCGGCTATGCGCGCCAGCAGCAGGGCACGGGCTTGGGCCTGGCCCTGGTGCGGCAGTTCCTGGACATGATGGGCGGCACGATCACGGTCCAATCAGAGCTGGGCCATGGGACCACGTTCGCGGTGCGCCTACCGCTCCACCAGGGCGAGATCGCCCGCGACGAGCCGGCGCAAGGGCAGGGCCCATTGGTGCTGATGGTGGAAGACGATCCACAAGCCGCGGCGCTGCTGTCGCTGCAGCTGACCCGCGGCGGTTTTCGCATCGAGCAGGCGACCAGTAAGACACAGGCCATCGACAAGGCGCTCAAGCTCAAGCCGTCAGCTATTACGCTTGACATCCGGTTGCCCGACGAGGGTGACGGGTGGAAGGTACTCGCACAGTTGAAAGCGCAGCCAGAGACAAAGGAGATTCCGGTAGTAGTGGTTTCAGTGGTGGACGATCCCGAAGCGGCAGCAGAGGCGGGCGCTGTGGCCGCCCTGGTTAAACCAGTTGATTCCGAGAAGCTCGTGAGGACACTGAACCAATTCGTGAACGAAAATGGCCATGCTCACTAACAGCGCCCTGATCGTCGAAGACAATCCGGTGAACCTGCAGCTCACCCGTTTCCTGCTGGAGGCCGCCGGGTTCACCGTGTATTCCGCCGAAAACGCTCCCGCGGCCATCGAGCAGGCCCGCAAGCTTTCGCCATCGGTGATCCTCATGGACGTGGAGCTGCCAGGCATGGATGGCCTGCAGGCTACCCGCGTGCTGAAGGATGACGACCTCACCGCCAGCATCCCGGTGGTGGCGCTGACCGCCAACGCCATGCACGGCGACCGTGAGCGCTGCCTGGAGGCCGGCTGCGTCGGCTACATCACCAAGCCCATCGATACGACTCGGTTTGCCGAGCACGTTCGCGGGTTCATAGGCGCGCACGCGGGCTCATGAACGAACTTCCGACCGACATCCTCGTCGTCGACGACATGGAGCCCAACCGGCTCCTGCTGCGCACCTACCTGACCGCCCGAGGTTTCGGCGTGCGGGAGGCCAGCAATGGCCAGGAAGCGCTCGACATGGTGCAACAGCGCCGGCCCGATCTCATCCTGCTTGACGTGATGATGCCGGGGCTGACCGGCTATGACGTGTGCGAGCGGCTGCGCGGGCTGCCAGGCGGCCAGCTGATCCCGATCATCATGCAGACCGCGTTGGAGGGCTCCGAAGAGAAGGCCCGAGCGGCGGACGCCGGCGCGGACGATTTCATCAGCAAGCCCATTGATGGCACGGAACTGGTGACACGGGTGCGCTCGCTGCTGCGCATCAAGCGGCTGACCGATGCGCTGGATGGGGCCGAGCACACCATTGTGGCCCTGGCTCGGGCCGTGGGCGCGCGAGACCCCTACACCCGCGGCCACTCGGAACGCGTCGGCCTGTTTGCCTCGCGGCTGGCCGAGAAGGCGGGCCTCGCGGCCGTCGACGTTGCCGGCATCCACCTTGCGGGCATCCTGCACGACATCGGCAAGATCGGCATT
>DATGVV010000695.1:0-3511 GCA_035299885.1 Chloroflexota bacterium
CTGCTCGAGATCCGCACGCCGCTGCCGCGGGCTTTTCCGGAGGCGCCGCTGCCGCCCGGAGTGGAGCTGCGCGCCTTCCGCCCCGGCCAGGATGACGCCGAGTGGCTGGCCCTGAATAACCTGGTGTTCGCGAGCCATCCGGAGCAGGGCGCCTGGGACCAAGAGGACCTGGCCGTCCGCCTCAAGCAGCCCTGGTTCGATGCCGAGGACTTCCTGGTTGCCACGAAAGGCGGCCGGCTGGTCGCCTACAACTGGCTCAAGCTCGATCACGAGCGGCGCGAAGGCGAGATCTACGTCATCGGCGTTCATCCGGACGAGCGGCGGCGGCACTTTGGTCGCTCCCTGACGATCATCGGCCTGCAACACATGCGTAAACGCGGCATGGATCAAGCCAGCGCCTACGTGGACGCGCTGAACAGCGGCGCGCTGGCCATGTACTACTCCTTGGGCTTCACGCTGGACCACAGCGATTTGTGCTACTCCAAGCCCCTGAAGGACGAGCAGCCTGGCTGAGCTGAGGGTCAAGCTGGCAGGCGCGGATGAGCGCGAGCCGTGGAACAGCTTCGTGGCCGGCGCGCCCAACCCGCACGTCCTGCAGAGCTGGGAGTGGGGCGAGTTCAAAGCGGCCTACGGTTGGCAGCCCATCCGGCTGCTGTTCTATCGCGGTGGCGAGCTGGCGGCGGCCGCCTCTGTGCTCAAGCGCGCTGCCGGCCCATTGAGCATCTGCTACGTCCCCAAAGGCCCGATCATGGACTACGGCGATCGCGAGCTGACCGCTCAGGTGCTCGAGGCCATTGTCCAGACGGCTCGCCGCCAGCGCGCCATCTACGTCAAGATCGACCCCGATGTGCCCCTCGGGGACGAGGGCGCGCTGGACGTGCTGTGCCGGCAGGGCTTCCGGCCAGGCGAGAGCATCCAACGGCCAAACACTATGATGCTGGACGTCCGCGGCTCGGAAGAGGACGTGCTCGGGCGGATGAAGCCCAAGTGGCGTTACAACATCCGGCTGGCCGAGAAGAAGGGCGTCGACACGGTCCAGGCCGGGCCCGACGATTTCCCGGAGTTCTACCGCGTCTACAAAGAGACGGGCGAGCGGGACAACTTCATAGTCCGGCCCTACGACTACTGCCGCCTAGAATGGCAGATGTTCCTGGATGCCGGCATGGCTTCGTTCTGGCTGGCCAGATACGAGGGTCAGACCCTGGCCGGCATCATGCCCTTCGCCCTGGGCCGCAGGATGTGGTACTTCTTCGGCGCCTCCAGTAATCTGCATCGCAACCTGATGCCCAATCACCTGCTGCAGTGGCGCGCGATTCAGTGGGGGCGCTCGCTCGGTTGCACGGAGTACGATATGTGGGGCATCCCCGACGTACTGGAGGAGGGCCAGCCGCTGTGGGGCGTGTACCTGTTCAAGCAGGGCTTTGGCGCCGAGGTGGTGCGCTGGGCCGGCGCGCACGATCAGGTGCTGCAGCCGGCGCTCTACGCTCTGTGGACGCGCGGCGTACCGGCCTACCTGCGGCTGTTGCGCCGCCTCAAGGGCGAGCGAACTGACGAACGTCAGCTGCCTGGCGTGTAGTGTTTAGCGAAATGCGCAGCGCGGTACTCGCTGCTTTTGTCCTGCTCCTGGCCGCTTGTGGGGGAACTGCCGCTCCGGGCGGCTCCGGTAACGCCGCGGCCAAGCCGGCAACCAGCCTCAGCGGCGAGGCGAGAGCCAAGTGGGACAACCTGGTAGCCGCCGCCAAGAAAGAGGGCAAGGTCACGCTGACCGTCGGCCCCGGCGGCGGCGCGCAGGCACGGCAAGTGATTCCTCCAGCCTTCAAGGAGGACTTTGGCATCGACGTGGAGGTGCTGGTCAGCCCGTCCACGCAGACCATCAGCCGGCTCAAGCTGGAGCAGTCGTCCGGACTGCACACCGTTGACGTGGCCATTGGCGGCTCGGACACGATGTACTTGTCGTTCTATGGCGAGAAGCTGATCGGGCCGATGCGCCCGATGCTGGTGCACCCGGACGTGCTGAACGGCGCCAATTGGTCCGACGGCAAGCCGTGGTTCATGGATCCCGAGCAGCAGTACATCCTGCGCCTCAGCAACGGCGTGACCGGTCAGACCGCGGTGAATACCAAGCTGGTCGACCCAAACGAGCTGAAGTCGTCCGACGACCTGCTGAAGCCGCAGTACAAGGGCAAGCTGGCCATGTTCGACCCCACCATAAACGGCTCGGGCGCGCAGCACGCGGTGTTCCTGCAGGTCAAGCTCGGCCCGGAGTACATCAAGAAGCTGTACGTCGACCAGCAGCCGGTGCGCACCCAGGACAACCGCCAGCTGGGTGACTGGGTGGGGCGCGGCAACTACCCTATTGCCATCAGCATGAACTCGGCGACGCTGGAGCAAGCCAAGCAGGACGGGCTGCCCATTAAGGAGCTGCCCCCATTCAAGGAAACCGGCGGCTACGTCACCGCCGGGAGTGGCCTGATGGCCGTCATCAAGGACCCGCCGCATCCGAGCGCCACGCAGCTGTTCGTCAACTGGATGGCTCTGCCACACGGTCAAACCGTGTACAACCGGGCGGTGCAAATGGTCAGCCCCCTGACGACCGTCAAGAGCGATTGGGTGCCGAGCTACGTCGTTCCCACTCCGGGCGTGGACTACTTCGACCTGTACGACTGGGACTACACGATTAACACCTATCCCAAGATCTTCGACTCGATTCGGAAAACCCTCGGCACGTGAGGAGCTGGCCAAGCTCCGTCATCGTGGCCGCCTGCCTGGGCTTGGTCGCCTGCGGCGGAACACCGGCCGCGTCGCCGAGCATTGGGAGCCCTTCGGCCGCCAAAGCTGAGGGCAGCGCGGGCGGCGATTGGCAGGCCAAGTGGAACAGTCTGGTGGCGGCCGCCAAGAAAGAAGGCAGGCTGGTGCTGGCCGTGGCGCCCGGCGGCGGCGCCAGCGCGCGGCAGGCCATTCCGCCGGCCTTCAAGGAAGACTTCGGCATCGAGGTCGAGGTGATCGTCGGTCCGTCGTCCCAGATGGTGGAGCGGCTGAAGCTCGAACGATCGTCGGGCATCCACAGCGTTGACGTCACCATCGGTGGCGCCGACACCATGTACCACTCGTTTTACGACGAGAAGTTGATCCAGCCCTTCCGGGACCAGCTCATCAATCCGGAGGCGCTGGATCCGAAGCGCTGGACGGTAGGCAAGCCGTGGTTCATGGACCCCGAAGAGCAATCCATCTTGCGCATCTCAACCGGCATCACCGGCTTTGCCGCGATAAACACCAAGTTCTTCAGCCCCAACGACTTCACGTCCTTCAACGATTTCCTGAAGCCGCAGTACAAAGGCAAACTGTCCACCTTCGACCCGACCATTAACGGCGCGGGCGGCCAGCACGCGGCCTACCTCGAGTACAAGCTTGGCCCGGAGTACATCAAGAAGCTGTACGTCGACCAGCAGCCGGTGAAGTCACAGGACAACCGCCAGCTGTCGGATTGGGTCGGACGCGGCAATTACCCGCT